>NZ_JAAAPJ010000016.1 GCF_009909145.1 Corallococcus silvisoli | reverse complement strand
TTCCGCAATCCATTACTTCTTGGGCTTGCTATTTGGTTTTCAAAGACCGAGCCGCTTGTCCTGCTTCGCGACTTTTGCTACCGTTGCTTCGTCCCGCTTGCCAGTTTCTTTACGACCGGCGGGGTTGCAGCTTCTATTTCAGTCCGCATCCGCCGTCAACTTCGCTTTTGCGTCCTGCGAACCACTTCGTTTCCCCGGCGCCGTCCAGTGACTTCCGCCGGTTTCTCGAAGGGGAGCGGCTTCTACCTCTTCGCCGTCTCCGCTGTCAACTGTTCGTTGTCAGCTTTCCTCACCGCTTTCCGTCCGTTTGTTGCCTCACGGACTTCTTGCGGTGGGGCGCGGCTTCTACCGCTTCGCAGCCTCCGGTGTCAACCGCCAATCAACCCGGGTCCGATCCAGGGCAGGCACCCGTGCGTTCGCATCCAGGGGATCCACCCACGAAGGTGCTGGCCACTGCGACGGTGTTCACGGACGGCCGCGCACGGGCCATGGCCTCGAGTAGCTGCCGGGCGGCCTCTCTTTAGGGAGGCCCCGTCACTGGGCAGCGGCACGGTGGGTCAGGGGCTCGGCCTTCAGGCTCGGGGGCCAGTGGAGGTAGCGGTCCCCCATGCCTGGCTCCCCTTCCGCCGCCGAGCGCCTTGCGGACGCATCAAGACGGCCGCGAACCACGCCTCAGCAGCTCGACCATGCGCGTGTCCTCGGGCGAAGCTTTCCGGGCGGCCCCGCATGGCTGCCCTCCTGGGCCTCTGAAGGCGCGCTCGGGAGATGCTTGCTGGCGTAGAAAAAATACTGGGAGCGCGCCCCCTCGACGCGCTCCCAGTAACTCAACCCCTCCCCCGAGGGGTCCCCCTCATCCGGATGCGGCCCCCAAAGACCCGCGTCCGTCCTGCTTTTCCTTCAAGACGGCGACTGCCCAAAACCTTGAGTCCCGGAAGATCGACCCCCAGAACCCATCCCCCCTCTGCCCAGAGCGCTCCGCGCTCCGAACCCTTGGGCGCCGGCGGCTCTGCCCCCAGTGCCCCCACCCTGACTTCAAATACGTCCGCCGCCGGAATCCTTGGCGTGCCCCCTGCTTTTTTCGTCCGCGCCTTTTGACGCGGCGGCTGCGCGTTCCCAGCCCCGGTCCACGTCAGCGCTGCTGCTACAGTCACCCACCCAGGAGGGGCGCCATGAGGAAGCCAGCGGCGGTGGTCATCGGTGCGGTCCTGCTCTTGCTCTTCGCCGGAGCCGGGGCCCTCTGGTGGCTGCGCTCCCCTCCGCCTCCGCCGAAGCCCCCCACCCCACCCCGCACCGCGCGCCGACAGCTTGCCGCGACCCCACCCGCGCCCCCCCAGGGCGCCCTCCAGGTGCGCGGACGCGTCCAGGACCTCCAAGGCCACCCCGTCTCCGGCATGGAGGTCTCCGCCTCCGTGGCCCTGCCCGGAGAGACCCTCACGGAGCTGCCCTGTGACGCGGACTCCCCCGGCGTCTCCCTGGCCTCCGAGGACTGTGCCTCCGTCTCCGCCGGCCAGTGGCTCCGCGAGCTGGTGGAAGCCCACCGGGGTGGCGCGTTCATCCTCGCCCGCACCGCCTCCGCGCCGGACGGCACCTTCACCCTGGAGGACCTGCCACGGGGAAGGGTCGCCGTGTGGGCCCTGGGCCCCCAGGGCTCGGGCGTCCAAGAGGACGTCGCCACCGGCACCCAGGACGTGACGCTGACGCTCGTCCCCAGCCACGCACTCACTGGCCGCGTGGTGGACGAGGACGGCGCCCCGCTCGCCGACGCCCAGGTGACCGTGCTGCACACTGGGACCGCGCGCTACTTCGAGACCCGGACCCGCGCGGATGGCCACTTCTCCGTGGGCCCCCTCCCTGACGGCGACACCTACAGCCTCCTCGCCGCCCACCCGGGAAAGCTCACCGCGTGGCTCCAGGACCTGGCGGCGGGCCCGCTGCCCGAGGACATCCTGATGTACACCCCCCGGCGCATCGTGGGCACCGTGGTGGACGGCGAACAGCCCGTCGCCGGCGCCACCGTCACGGAGGCGGACGGCGAGCGCGTCGCCACCACCGATGCCCAGGGGCTCTTCACCTTCGACGGACTGGCCCCCGGCGACTACCGCCTGGACGCGGAGCAAGGCGGACTCCAGGCGCGCGAAACCGTGACGGTGACGGAGGACCTGCGCGAGACCCGGGTGACGCTGCGCCTGGGCACCGCGTTCTTCGTCGAAGCCACCGTGCATGACTCCACCGGTGCCCCCGTGGCCAATGCCGAGGTGTCCGCCGACCTCCCGAGCGAGGCCTCCGCGCACTTCAGCATCCCCATCTTCCAGGCGCTCGGCACCACCGACGCGAACGGCCGCGTGCGCGTGGGCCCCCTCCAGGCACGCCCCTACACCTTCCAGGTGGTGGCGGACCGGCTGCTGGACCTCACCGCGGTCCGGACCGTGGCCGCCGGGGGGCCTCCGCTGGATTTCGTCCTCTCCCCCGCCCTCCTCGTGGAGGGCCACGTCACCGACGCCGCGGGCAAGCCGGTGGCGGAGGCAAACCTGTCGCTGCTGCCCGCGCCTCTGAAGCGCCCCCAGGGCGCCCCGCCGCCGACCATGCCGCATCCACCGCTGTTCACGATGCACCCGCCTCGCGAAGTCCCCCTCACCTACGACGCCACCACCGACGAGCACGGCCACTTCGCCATCAAGGTCGACCAGGCGCTCACCGGCATGCTCTCCATCGAGGCCAACGGTTTCCTGCCTCGCAAGCTCCAGGTCCGGGCCCCCTCCGCGGACCTGAAGCTGACCCTGGATGCGGGCGCGACCGTGCGCGGCAGCGTGACGAACTCGCGTGGCGCGCCCGTCACCGAGGTGGACATCCTGCTGGTGACCCATCGCCCGGAAGAGGCCAGCTCGCGAAAGGCCGACGACGACGGCTCCGGCGGGGAGCCAGACGAGGACCCGGCCGAGGACGAGGTGGAGCGCTCCACCTTCGCGGGGTCCGCGGAAGAGGACGGTCACTTCGTCATCCAGGGGGTTCCGCCGGGCACCTACTCCGTGTGGCTGCGCGCGAACCAGGGCGGCTATGAGCGCCTGCTGCCCGAACGCGTGACGGTGCGAGGCTCGGAGACCGTGGAGCTCTCGCTGCACCTGGACCTGGACGGCCGCCTGGGAGGCATCGTCGTGGACACGGAGGGCCGGCCCCTGGCGGGCGTCGCCGTGGATGGCGCCGCCAAGGAGGAGGAGGCCAGCGGGGGCCGCGCCTATTCGCCCCTGTCGGCGCGGACGGGCCCCGACGGCCGCTTCGTCCTGGAGCCGCTGGTCCGCGACTGGGACTACGAGCTGACGGCGATGAAGCCCGGCTACGCGATGCCCGGCGCCCGAGACGAGCCCGAGCTCGAGTCGGGCGATGAGAACGAATCCATCCAGGAGGCTCGCGCGCGCATGGACCGGTGGCTGGAGGCCCAGGAGGGCCCCAAGGTCATCGCCCGAGCGGGGAACATGGACGTGCGCATCACCCTGACCTTCCAGGGCCGCGTCACCGGCCGGCTGGTGAAGACCGACGGCACGCCCATCACCCGCTTCAGCGTGAACGAAGAACCCGTGCGCGACCCGCGTGGCGTCTTCACCGTCTTCGTGGACGACCCCGGCCCCCAGCACCTGTCCTTCCAGGTCCCGGGCCACGCCATCACCCAGCGCGACGTGGTCGTCCCCGCCGGCCGCGACGTGGACCTGGGCACGGTGCGCATCGACACGGGCCACGTCGTGAAGGGCCGCGTGGTGGACGACGCGACCGGCGCGCCGCTGGGAGGCGTGTCTGTCTCCCTGGACCTGCCTCCCGACGCCCCGGGTGAGGAGAGCGTGGAGCGCGGCGGCATCTTGAACGTCTTCACCGGCCCGGACGGCACCTTCGACCTGCCCGCGGTGGAGGCCCGGCCCTACGTGCTCACCGTGCAGGAGGCGGAGCACGTGTCCCTCCAGCGCACCCTGGGCCCCAACGAGGACACGGTGGAGCTGCGCCTCCAGACCTCCATCCGCCTGGAGGTGACGGTGACGGACGACCGGGGCCAGCCGCGCAGCCTCGGCCTCATCGCCATTCCGAAGGATGAACCGGGCACGCAGAACATCACCATCGCGCGCCAGGGCGTGGGCCTGTTCCGGGACCTGTCTCCCGGTGACTACCTGGTGAAGCCCGCGGACGCGACGTCCCGCTTCACCGTCCTTCCACGGCTCACTCGGGTCGAGGCGCGCCGTGTCAACCGCGTGGACCTGCCCGTGTCCACGCGGGGCCCCACGTTGAAGCTGCGCTGGAGCGAGCGCGGAATGCAGGGCACGCCCTACCTCCTGCCAGGACGCGTGCCCGCGCCGCGGGAGGTGGCCACCTCGCTGGAGCTGGAGTGGCTGCGCCAGCAGGCGCTCCCGCTCTTCATGTCCCCCGGAGATTCCTGGAGCAACCTCCCACCTGGGCCCTACACGCTTCTCGTGTTGCGAGAACGCGAGGGGCGCTGGCTGTCGTTCCGCCAGGACGTGATGGTGGGGACGGGCGACGTCCAGCAGGTGGAGGTCCCCGCGCTGCCGTGGTGAGGCGTGTCGGTGGTGGCTCGCGGTGACGGGGAGCTGTGTTAAACCCGCGCCCCATGACCGCGAGCGACGCGCTGAGCGCAGCAGACCTCGAACGTCTGGCCAGGGCCGAGGCACCGGACCTCGCCGAGGCCGTGCTGGCCTTCCTCGACCAGCCGGACCGCACGTCGGACACGCCGCTGCCGCAGGGCGCGCTTGGCTTCGACGCGCTGAAACAGCTGCTGGAGCAGGCGCGGCAGCACGGGGAGAAGAAGGGCCGGCGCCAGGGCTCGCATGAGGCGTGGCAGCGCTTCCTCGCGCAGAAGGACGTGCCGCTCCCGCCGCGCTTCGCGCTCGCGGACCTGCTGGTGTCCCTGTACGAGAAGAACACCGAGCCCGCGCGCGCCGTGCTCTTCACGCTCGCGAAGGAAGCGCCGCTGAAGTTCGGCCTGTGGGCGGGCCTCAAGCGCATCTACAAGCTGTCCGAGGCGCGCCACGACGCGGAGATGTTCGGCGTGCTCGCGTGGCGCTTCGACACCGAGCGCGGCACCCACCGCTCGCGCGAGGTGGGCGGCGGCACCCTCACCTACCTCCAGCGCCGGGCGTGGCGCTTCCTGCGTCAGCTGGGCGCGGCCGTGCCGGAGCTCTACCCGCAGTTCGCGGTGGAGGTGCTGCGGCACTACGAGCCGGACACCACCTGGTCGTCGTGCTGGGTGGCGCACCACGTCTGGGCGCACAACAGCCGGAACTACTCCGCGTCGCGCTTCTCCATCCCTCCGCCCAACGACATGGTGAAGCAGCGCATGTATCCGGACGCGTGGAAGCGCTCGCCGGACGCGCTGATGCGCCTGTTGGACACGTGCCAGTCGGACCCCGCCGCGAAGTTCGCCATCCAGGGCCTGCGCAAGGACTTCCCGGAGGCGCTGCGCAAGGTGACGCCCGCGTGGCTGGGCCGGCTCGCGCGCCGTCCGCTGGGCAGCGCGCATGAGTTCCTGGTGGAGACGCTGCAGGGCTCGCCGGAGTTCCACCAGGGCAAGCTGCGCGCGGCCGGGCTGCACGAAGCGGTGCTGGAGCTGCTGTTCTCCCCCAGCGACAAGGCCCGCGCCTACGCCATCGAGTACGCGCGCGGACACGCGCAGGACATGGCCGCGGACCGGCTGGCGGACCTGGTGGAGCGCGGCGAGGACGACGTGAAGGCCTTCGCCGCCGCCACCCTGGAGAAGCGCCCGCCGCGCGAGCTGGGGCTGCCGCTGCTGGGCCGGCTGCTCGTCTCCAAGCCCACCGCGGCGTTCGCGGCGAAGGCGCTGGAGCAGTCCTTCGACCGGGCGGAGATCACCCAGGACTTCCTGCGCGAGCTGCTCTGGGGCCGCCAGGAGCAGCTCAACTGGGCGAAGAACTACGTCACCACGAAGTACGCGACGGGGGAGATGCCCGCCGCGTTCTGGAAGCTGACGCTGACGGAGGCGAAGCAGTCCTCGCGGCCGCGCATCGTGGAGGACACCGCGATGAAGGCGCTGTCCGCGTACAAGCCGGCGGACATCGGGCCGGAGTGGATATTGGACCTGGTGGCGCACCCGCGCCTGGGCCGTCAGGCGGCGCAGTGGCTCACCCGCGCGGACAGCCTGCCGGGCCTGGACGTGGAGCGGGTGAAGGCGCTGGTGTTCAGCGCGAAGCACCGCGAGACGGCGCTGGCGCTGCTGGGCAACCGCAAGCTCTTCACCGCGCGTCAGCTCACGGTGCCCTGGCTGCTGGCGCTGGCGCGGCGGGCGGACCCCACGCTGCACGACTTCGCGCACCGCTACCTGCTGGAGAACGTGGTGCCCGCGGACTTCAGCGACACGGGCGACGCGGACGCCGGCCTGGAGCGCCTGTTCGACCTGGCGCTGGGCGCGAAGCAGCCGCCCCCGGTGCGCGCGTTCGCGCAGACGTACCTGCGCTGCCACCACCCGGGCATCGGGCCGGAGCAGCCGGAGTCCAAGTCCTACGAGCTGCGGCCTCGCGCGCCGCGCAAGGCGTACACGGCGGAGCGCCTGTGGCCGGCCTTGATGGATCCGCGCGACGACGTGCGCCGCTTCGCGCTGACCCTCGCCCGTTCGGAGCTGCGGGCGTGGGGCTACCAGACGCGCGTGTACGAGCTGGCGGACTCGGACGCGAAGGAGATCCGCAACCTCGCGTATGACGCCCTGCTCAACGCGGGCGAGCCCGGGGCGGATGCGCGCCACACGCTGCAGCCGGAGGAGCTGGACGCGGGCAAGGTGTTCGCGCTCACGGAGTCCACCAAGCGCAGCACGCGCGAGGTGGCCGTGGAGCTCATCCGCCGGCACTACGCGCGGCTGGGCGGAGCGGAGCGGCTGGCCGGGCTGATGCAGAGCGCGGACCGCGAGGTGGGCCTGTTCGCGGTGCGGCTGCTCTGGGAGAAGCACCGGCCGCAGCACCTGCCGGAGGGCTGGAAGCCCGCGGGTGGGGGCAAGGACGTCCGCGAGGCGGGCGGCACCGCGCGCTTCAGCGACGTGGAGGCCCTGCGCACGTTCCTCCGGCGCATGATGTTCGGCCTGCCGCCCGGGCGCGCGAAGGAAGCGCGCGAGGGTGACGTGCAGCGCCGGCTGTCCGCGAGCGTGGCCAAGCGCCGCGTGGTGGAGCTGGTGCGCGACCTGGGCCTGGAAGACGAGAGCTTCGCCCGCGTGGTGGCGCCCGTGTTGGGCGAGTTCACCGGCTCCGTGGCGAAGGGCGAGTGGCAGAGCTGCCTGGCCTCGCTGGTGCAATTGCGTGCGGCACACCCGGGCGTGCAGCTCGGCGGCATCTAGGACAACGACACCATGGCCAACCTCTCCATCGGCAACATCGAGAAGGTCCGTGCGCTCGCCGCCAACGCGCGCCTGCTCATCGTGGGCGGCACGCGCGCCGCTCCCGACAGCCGCCTCACCGCGTACGAGCCCGGCACCAACAAGGTCCTGTGGACGTCCCCGCTGCCGTCCCACGTGCTGGGGCTGGCGCTGGCGGGCGAGCAGTTCGCCGCGGCGGGCGCGGACGGCACCGTGCGCTTCGGGTCGCTCGCCGACGGCGCGGTGAAGTTCCAGCTCCACGGCGCGCACCCCGGTGGGTGCACGGCGGTGGCGGCCAGCCCGGACGGCAAGGTGCTCTACACGGCCGGCGTGGACGGCTTCGTGCGCGCCTGGGACTGGGACAGCACCCAGAAGCTGAAGGAGTGGAGCGCGTCCTCGCTGCCCCTGCGCGCGGTGGCGGTGGACCCCACGCACACGTACGTCGGCTGCGCGGGCGATGACGGCGTGGTGCGGTCGTTCACGGTGGCGACGGGCGCGCGCCGGGACATGCCGGGCCACGAGGGCGCGGTGCGGGCGCTGGCCTTCACGCCGCGCGACGGGCGGCTCGTCTCCGCGGGCGACGATGGGAAGCTGCGCATCTGGTACCTGGTCGGCGCGGTGGAGTCCGAGGTCCGCGGCGACAAGGACAGCGGCCACGCGGGCTCGGTGCTGGGGCTGGTGTTCCCGCCCACGCCGCAGGCGGAGGCCGGCGAGGAGCCCGCGGAGCGCATCGCGTCGGTGGGCAACGACGGCAAGCTGAAGGTCTGGCGGCTGGACGAGCGCCGCAAGCCGCGCACCTTCGACCTGGGCGTCAAGGCCACGCACGCGGTGGCCTTCGGGCCGCCGGCGAACCCCCGCCAGGCGAAGCAGCTCCTGGGCTTCCTCTTCGTGGGCGGCGAGGACCGCAAGGTCACGCGCGTCACGCTGGGCGTGGACGGCAAGCCCACGGACGAGACGCAGACGTACGCGCACGGCTTCGACGTGCTCAGCGAGTCGCTGAAGGCCGCCCTCCCCCGCCGCGAGGCCGCGGTGAAGGAGGCGGTGGCGCTCCAGGAGCCCGAGGCGCTGGAGTTCGTGCTGGGCGTGCTGTCCTCGGACAAGGACGCCCAGGCCCGCCGGCTGGCGGCCACGGAGCTGGGCACGCACGGCCGCACCGCCGCGCGGGCGAAGCTGCGGGAGCGGCTCAACGACGACGACAAGACGGTGCGCGCCGCCGCGCTCAATGCCCTGGAGAAGCTGGAGACGGAGTCGCCGCTCGCGGCGTTCCGCGCGGCGCTGGACTCGCGCTTCGTGGACATGCGCGTGCAGGGCCTGCGCCGTCTGGCGAAGCTGGGGAGCGCGTCGCCGCTGGTGCCGGGGCTCATCGCCGGGAAGCTGCCGGACGCGCAGAACGACGTGGGCACGGCCGCGCTGGACGCGCTCACCACGGTGTCCCCCAAGGGCAGCACGGAGCCGCTGAAGCTCGCGTTCGAGCGTGGTCCCGCGCCCCTCAAGGTGGAGGTGCTGCTGCGCGCGTCGGGGGCGGGTCTGCTGGCCGACCCGCGCCTGCAGCCGCTGGTGGCGCGCGCGCTGGACGACGCGGACCGCGACGTGCGCCGCGTGGCCTTCGCCGTGCGCGTGCTGGAGCGCCGTGCGCTGGCCGCCACGCTGGAGGCGAAGGACGAGGAGTTCGCTCGCACGGTGCGGGAAGTGACCCGCATGCTGACCCTCCAGGCCAAGCGCGCGTCCGGAGACGCGGAGGCGAAGTCCGCCACCGACGCGGAGCTGGCCGCCTCGCGCGAACAGCTCTTCGGCAAGGCCTCCGCTGGCTCGGCGCTGACGGAGGCCGACCTGGAGCCGCTGCTGGCCGCCATGGCGTGCCGCATGCCGGACACCGCGGTGCGCGGGGCCCGCGTGCTGGCGCAGCTGGGGGATGGACGCGCGCTGGGCGCGCTGCTCCAGCTGTCGCGCGAGGACGACGCCCCCATCCGCCGCGAGACGGCCAGCGCGCTCCAGGCGCTGCAGGATCCGCGCGCCCGCGAGCGGCTGGTGTGGATGCTGGACGACGCGGACGGGGACGTGCGCGCGGCGGCGCTGTCCGCCGTGGTGGCGCTGGACTCGGACACGCCCATGTCCGCGGCGGAGGCCGCGCTGCGCTCCAGCCACGAGGACGTGCGCGTGCGCGGCCTGGACCGGCTGGTGAAGCTGGGCGCGAAGGCGGAGGGCGCGGAGGGCCTGCTGGGCGACGCGCTGGAGGACGAGTCCGCCAAGGTGCGCGGCGAGGCCTTCCGCACGCTGTGGGCCTGGAACGACCAGGAGCCGGTGAAGGCGCTGGACCGGGCGCTGGCGGGCCGCTTCCCGGACCTGCGCACCCGCGCGGTGGAGGTGCTCGCCCAGCGCGGCACGGATGACTGGGCGATGGAGCGCCTGAAGAAGTCCGTGGAGGACCGCGACGTCAACGTCGCCACCGCCGCGTACGAGGCGTGGGTGAAGCTCGCGGGCAAGGAGCAGCCGGAGCCGCACCTGGCCGCGCTCAACGCCACGCACCCCGCGCTGCGCGAGAGGGCCGCGAAGGGCGCCGTGCACGCCCCGGCGGAGCCCCTGCGCTCCGCGCTCCTCAAGCGCGTGCAGGACGAGCACCTGGAGGTGGCCGTCGCGGCGCTGGAGGCGCTCGACAAGCTCATCCCGGCGGAGAACGGGCCGCTGCTCGCGGGCATCGCGGCGGCGACGCTGCCGGTGCGCGTGCGGGCCGCGGAGCTGCTCGCCCCGCGCGGCGCGGAGGACATCATCGAGCCCCTGCGCGGGCTCATCACGGACAAGGACCTGGAGCGGATGTACCCGCCCGGCTTCCTCGTCCCCCTGCGCATCCGCGCGGCGCGCGCGCTGGCCACGCTGGGCTCGCGGCGCCTCCTGGGCTTCTACGCCACCACGCTGCTGCCCCACGAGCTGCCGGAGCTCCAGGAGCAGGGCGCGCGCGGCCTCGCCACCGCGAGCCGCCGGGGCGACGAGGGCGCGCTGCTGGACGCGCTGGGCCATGCGCTGGTCGCGGCGCGGTCGTGGGCCGCGGACGGCCTGGCGCGCCTGGGCGACGTGCGCGCGCTGCCGGTGCTCACGGGCAACCTGCGCCATGAGCACCTCCCCATCCGCCTGGGCGCCATCCTCGCCTTCGCGGCGCTGGGACCCGAAGGGGACGGCGGCCTGCTGCACGGCCTGGAGGACTCCGCGCGCGAGGTCCAGGAGATGGTGTTCGCCATCGTGCTCGCGCGGGACCTGCGCGCCAGCCGCGAGGGGGGGCCGCCGGACCTGCTGACGAGCGCGCTGTCCAGCGGCCGTCCGGAGGTGCGCTACGCCGCGGCGCGCACGCTGGAGCTGCGCACGGAGCCGGAGGCGTACCGCGCGCACCTGGTGGAGGTGCTGCTGCCGCCGCGCCCGGAGAAGGCCGGCGACATGAAGGACTGGCCCGCGGAGGACGACCGGGCGAAGCGCATGGTCGGGCTCGCGGAGGCGCTCTCCAGCGGACAGCCGGAGCAGCGCTACGCGGCGGCCCAGGTGCTGCTGCTTCGCAACAAGCCCCTGGACTACTTCCGCGAGGCGCAGAAGGTCGCGCGCCCCCGCACGCTGCAAGCGCCCTGGAAGCCCGAGACGGCCGAAGGCGCCGCGCACGTGATGCAGCCGTCCACCCCGGAGAAGCAGGGCACGGCGTCCGCCACGGGCAAGAGCTGGCTGCGCCGCCTCTTCTCCGCGGTGAAGCCTTCGGAAGGAACCGCCGAGGGCACGGCGACGCAGGAGGCGGCGACGCAGGCGGAGCGGCAGCACCTGCGCCGGCTGGCGTTCGGCGCCTACGTGGGCCTGCTGCGGCAGGTGTCCGCGGGCGACGAGGAAGGCCACCGCGTCCGCCGCGACGCCGTGGACCGCGTGGTGAAGCTCACCCAGGAAGGCTACGCGGGCACGTCCGCCGCGGTGGCCGCCCTCCTGCGCGCGCTGGAGGATCCGCACCAGCTGGTGCGCAGGGCCGCGCTCACGGGCCTCAAGGAGCTGTACCCCGCCGGCAGCGACGAGCCGCTGGCGCTGGCCCTGGCCTCGCTGGCGCAGGACGTGGCGCGCGCGGCCCTGGAGGAGCTGGCGGAGCGGGGCGACGCGGCCCGTCCGCGCTTGACCGCGGCGCTGAACTCGCCGCTGCCGGAGGTGCGCAAGTCCGCCTTCGAGCTGCTGGAGAAGCTGAGCCCGCCGGGCAGCCTGGAGCCGCTGCTGGCCGCGCTGGGCAGCGAGCACGCGGACCTGCGCGTGGGGGTCATCGAGCGGCTGGCGGGCGCCAACGACTCGCGCGTCACCGAGGCCCTGGGCCGCGCGATGGGCAGCGAGCACGAGGACCTGCGGCTGCGCGCCGCGGAGCTGCTCGCGTTCCGCGGCGATGACCGGGCGGTGGAGGTGCTGGGCACCTTCCTGCGCTCGGAGACGGTGGCCGTGGCGCGCCGGGCGCAGGAGGCCCTGGCGCGGCTGGGGACGTCCGCCGCCGTGGCCGCGCTCGCCCAGCGCCTGACGGTGGCGACGGAGATTCCCGAGCGCACGAAGCTGGTGGCCGCGCTGGGCCGCACCCGCCGCGCGGACGCGCTGGATGTGCTCGCGCGCCAGAGCGTGGAGGACGAAGCCCCCAGCGTGCGCCTCGCCTGCGTGACGGCCGCGATGCAGCTCACCTGGCCGCCGGAGCAGGAGAAGCTCAAGGAGCGCGAGCGCGAGCTGAAGAAGCGCGACGCGGCGCTCGCGGTGCGCTTCCTGCGCGTGGCGGTGCGGAGCCAGGACCCCGAGGTCCGCAAGGCCGCCGCCGCGGAGCTGGAGCACGGCAAGAACGAAGGCCAGGACGCGCTGCTCGTGCAGCTCTTCACCGACCGCGACGTCACCGTGCGCGCGGAGGCGGTGGAGCGCTACTCGAAGCGCGTGGTGGAGCAGGGCGCGGCCGTGGAGCCGCTGGAGGAGATCCTCCGCGCCGGGGCCCGTGAGCTGATGCTGCCCGCGGCGGAAGGCGTCGCGCACCGGCGCGGCGTCAGCGCCCTGCGCCCCCTGCTGCTGTACGCGCGCGCCGGTGAGCCGCACGAGCGCGGCCGGGCCCTGCTCGCGCTGGGCACCCTGGGTGACGTGCGCGCGCTCTCCGAGCTGGAGACGGTGGCCAACGGCGGCACCCCGGACGCTCCCGCGGAAGAGGACATGGTGCAGGCCGCCATCGAGGCGCTGGGCCGGCTCGCCCACCGGATGCCCGAGGGTGAAGAGCGCCGCCGCGTCGAGGAGAAGGTGGAAGCCACCGCCGTCGAGGGCAACCACTTCCGGCGCCAGCAGGCCGCCGTGCGCGGCCTGCGCGCCCTGGGCGGAGAGCGCGCCCGGGTGAAGCTGGAGGCGCTGCTCGCCGACATCGAGACGGACGACGACGTGCGCCGCACGGTGGCGGAGGAGCTGGGCAAGTTCGGGGACCCGGCCGCCGAGGCCGCGCTGGCCGCCGCGCTGAACGATGAGGACGACGACCTGCGCGAGGTCGCGCGCAAGGCGCTGGACGTGCTCTTCCCGAAGGAGCGCACGCGGGTGGAGTTCCTGGCGGTGCAGAGCGAGCACGAGGACATCTCCGAGCCCGCCGCCACCTACCTCGCCAGCGAAGGCGACCCGGCGCTGCTCGTGCCCCGGCTGGCCACGCTGGAGAACGCGGAGCTGCGGCTCCGGCTGCGGCGGGGTCTGGCCCGGAGGGGCGCGCTGCCCCTGCCGGAGGTCATCGCCCTGTTCGGCCACGACAAGCCGGAGGCCCGCGAGGAGGCCGCGCGGCTCGTGGGCACCTGGACGGGTGATGCGCGGGACGCGGGCGCCGTGGACACCACGGGCCTCGTTCGCGCGGTCGTGGCCGCGGAGCGGCGCACCGCCACCGCCTGGGCCACCACGCCGCAGCCGAAGCGCGAGCCGCTGGCCGCCGCGTGGGAGCGGCTGCTCTGGGCGGGCTCGCGGCTGGGCGCGAAGGAGCTGGTGGCGACGTCCTCGGAGCTGCTCCGCCAGGGCGAAGCCCACGCCCCCGCGGCCGTGCGCCAGGAGGCGGCGCGGGTGCTGGGACGGATGAAGGCGACGGGCGAGGCCCCGGCGCTGCGCACCGCGCTCGGGGACCCGGACGCCGCCGTGCGCTCCGCCGCCGCGGCGGTGCTGGCCGCGCTGGTGCCCGGTCAGGCCTCCGCGTGGGCGCTGGAGGTGAAGCCCTTCGACCCGGTGGCGCTGGGGCCCACGGGCGCGCAGGTGGCGCCGGGCGCCCTCACGGCCAGCGAGGCCCGCAGGCTCGCGGTGCCCGCGCTGCTCGCGAAGAAGGACCTGGAGCCGCTCAAGCCCGTGGCCGCCGACGCGAAGCCGGAGATTCGCCAGGACGCGTGGGCCGCGCTGGGACGGCTGGGCGGTGACGAGGCCGCGGCGCTGCTGAAGACGGCGGCCTTCGACAAGTCGCAATCGGTGGAGCTGCGCAAGGCGGCCTACCGCGCCCACAAACGTGCACGCCGGGCCGCTGAGCGCGCCCGGAAGGAAGGTCAACAGTGAGCACCGCAACCGCACGTCATCCCGTCGCGCTGAGCTACACGGCGCAGAGCGACGTGGTCGTCACGCCGGACGCCTCGCGCGTGCAGCTGGCCCTGGAGGGGTCGCGCGGCACCGTGGGCGTCAGCGGACAGGTGAAGGACCCCACCCTCTTCCGCGACGCGCTGGCCGCCGCCTTCGCCGTGCTGTCCAGCGACCTGCGCTACCGGGGCCGCGACCGCACCGCGTACCTCGCGTACCTGATGAAGCAGGGCAAGCGCGCCAGCGCCCAAATCTGGGAGGCCCAGAAGGCCTTCCTCGACAGCGCGCTGGAGGGCGAGGAGAAGAAGGACGCGGTGCTGGACCCCGTGCTCACGGTGGATCCGGACCAGGTGTCCCTGGAGGTCTTCTCCCGAGACGAGAGCGCCTACGCGCGCCTGGCCTTCGACAACAGCCTCTTCGACAAGCGCGAGGCCGCGCACGGCTCCACCTTCCTGGACGTCCCGCCGGAGCTGCCCGCCCGGCTGGACCGCCTGCGCGCCTACGCCCCGGTGGCGCTGGAGGCCCACGTCGCCCCGTCCGCGAAGGCGGCCGCCGCGGAGCCCCGCGCGCCGCGCACGGTGGAGGTGCCCCACGCGTGGCTGCGCGGCTTCCTCCAGGTGCAGTCGGCGGCGACGCTGCCGGCGACGACCTGCTCCATCGCGCCCATCGACCTCTACAACCTGCTCTTCGCGCTGCGCACGCGCCGTTCGAAGAAGGCGCCCCGCGCGCTGCGCTTCGAGCTGGTCCCCGGCGCCCCGCCCCGGCTGGTGCTGGAGCCCTGGGAGCAGGTGCTGGAGTGCCACGGCGGCGCGTACACCGGCAGCGCGCCGGCGGTGGTGCGCACCTTCGGGCGTCAGCGCCTCGCCGCGCTCGCGCGCCTGCTGCCCCACGCGAAGAGCGTGCACGTGCAGTTGCTGGGGCCGGGCCTGCCGGTGTTCTGGGTCATCGACCTGGGCCACGCCACGCTGACGCTGGGACTCACGGGCTGGACGGAGAGCGGCTGGTCCAGCGCCGCCGCCTTCGACTCGCTGATGCCGCGCGACGTGCCGGAGGGCCTGGCGGAGGCGCTGCGCCTGCGCCTGCGCAAGGACGGCCCGCTCGGGTTCGACGTGCTGGCGAAGGACGCCGGGGCGCCGAAGGACCAGGTGCGGGCCGCGCTCCAGTTGGAGTGCCTGCGGGGCCGCGTCCTCTTCGACGTGGCGCGCGGCACCTACCGCCCACGCGAGCTGATGCCCACCCCGGTGGACGAGGCCGCGCTGCGCTACGGCAACGAGCGTGAGGCGCGCGCCCACCGCCTGCTGGGCGACGGCGGCCCGGGCGCGGGCGAAGTGAAGCTCACCCAGGTGCACGACCTGGTGGGCGAGGGCATGCGCATCCAGGGCGAGGTGGTGGACCGCGAGGCGGTGCGCAGCTTCTTCCCCAGCTTCACGCTGGACCTGGAGGGCCGCGTGAAGGACGCGGGCTGCGGCTGCCCGCACTTCCGCCGCTCCGGGCTGCGCGAAGGCCCCTGCGAGCACATGCTCGCGCTGCGCCTGGTGTACGCGCGCCGCCGCGTGGAGGAGGAGGCGCTGCGGCAGACGCCGGAGGGCCGCAAGCTCATCCGCGCCGAGACGCGGGCGTACGTGCGCCGCGACCCGGCGACGGGGCTGGAGCAGGTGTACCGCGTCTCGCTGGACGGCAAGGTGGTGGCCCTCACGTGGGGCCCGCGCCTGGGCGATTCGCGCCACCAGCGCCTGTGGTTCGACTCGGACACGGAAGCCCGGACGGCGTACTTCAGCCGTTTGGAGAAATTGACCGCGGACGGCTACATCGACGCGGCCTCGACTCTGGTGTAAACCCTCTAACAACGGCCCGGCCGCCGACGGGGCGGCTGGAAGGATGGGTGCGACGGACGAAACACGAATTGCGAGTGGTCGAGAGAGGTCTGGACCGCATCAGCCTCAGCGCCTCGAGCGCGGGAGCGGCGTTGCGCCGCTCTGGTTGGAATGCTGGACACTCTCCGCAAGGTAGCCTGTTCTTGGCTCTCTCCCTCCCGAGCACTACCGTCGGGGCGGGAAGCGGAACCAACGACGCAACCGCCGTTTTCCCACCCCGACGGTAGTGCTCGGGAGGGGAGAGCCGGTGAGGCTACCGTGCCCCAGGTGAGCTGGTGGTGCCTTCCTGGCCTCCCTCGACCGCTCGATTCCGTCCGTCGCCCCTCCTGAGCCGCCGCGCCCGTCGAAGGTGCCTCGATGACCGCCAAGCTGGAGTCGTTCGTCCCCGCCGCCCCGCCGCAGGCAGCGCCCGAAGTCGCGCCCGCCGCCCCCAACACCGCGTCGAAGCGAGAGGCCCGCAAGGCCGCGCACGACGTCCTGCTCACGCGCTGGAAGGCCATCACCGACGCTGGCGGCACCGAGGAGTGGGTGCGCGCGCAGCTCGTGGCGAAGGGCGCGCTCGCGGACGAGGTCGACTTCTCCTCCCTGAAGGAGAAGGAGAAGACGGCCTGGAAGGAGAAGAAGAAGGCGGAGGCCGTGGAGCGCCGCGCGCTGGAGCGCCAGGCCCACGAGGCGTGGAAGGCCACGCACGTGAACCACCTGGGCGTGGGCATCCACTGGCGCGAGGACGCCGGCCCGGACAAGTTCGACCTGGAGCACCGCGAGGAGCGCGCGCGCCAGAACGGCCTGCCGACGCTGAACACGGCGGAGGAGCTGGCGAAGGCGCTGGGCCTGAGCGTGTCCAAGCTGCGCGGCTTCGCGTTCCACCGCGACGTGGACACGGGCTCCAACTACGTGAGCTGGCGCATCCCCAAGCGCACGGGCGGCGAGCGCACCATCACCTCGCCCAAGCCGGAGCTGAAGGAAGCGCAGCGCTGGGTGCTCTCCAACGTCGTGGAGCGGCTGCCGGTGCACGGCGCGGCGCACGGCTTCGTGGCGGGGCGCTCCATCCTCACCAACGCGCTGGCGCACCAGGGCGCGGACGTGGTGGTGAAGGTGGACCTGAAGGACTTCTTCCCCACCGTGACGTGGCGGCGCGTGAAGGGCCTGCTGCGCAAGGGCGGCCTGCCGGAGGGCACGTCCACGCTGCTGGCGCTGATGTCCACCGAGGCGCCGCGCGAGCTGCTCTCCTTCCGGGGCAAGACGCTGCACGTGGCGAAGGGCCCCCGAGCGCTGCCGCAGGGCGCGCCCACCTCCCCGGGCATCACCAACGCGCTGTGCCTGCGGATGGACAAGCGGCTGTCGGCGCTGTCGCGCAAGCTGGGCTTCACGTACACGCGCTACGCGGACGACCTGACGTTCTCCTGGACGAAGGCGAAGGCACCCAAGGCGCGCCGGGCCCAGGGCGCTCCGGTGGCGGTGCTGCTCGCGCGGGTGAAGGACGTGGTGGAGGCGGAGGGCTTCACGGTGCACCCGGACAAGACGCGCGTGGCCCGCAAGGGCAGCCGTCAGCGCGTGACGGGGCTCGTGGTGAATGAGGCGAAGGAAGGCACGCCCGCCGCGCGAGTCCCCCGCGACGTGGTGCGCCGCCTGCGCGCGGCCATCCACAACCGGCAGAAGGGCAAGCCGGGCCGCGAGGGTGAGTCGCTGGAGCAGCTCAAGGGCATGGCGGCCTTCCTCCACATGACGGACCCCGTGAAGGGCCGCATGTATCTGGACCAGCTCGCGAAGCTCGAAGACGCGACACCCGCTCCGAGTTAGCGCGAGGCTCCGGGCCTACGACCCACGGGTGGGCCCGCTTCACGAAGCGCGAAGCCGCGACCCCCGTCTGGGTGCGGCGCGCGAGCCTCCGAGCCCGCGGCCCAAGGACCGACCCTCCAAGAAGTCGCAGGCCACGCCACATCCCCCCGGGAGCGTGCGCCGGGTCCCTCCGGTGAGCTTCAGCGCGCCCCCGTCTTCGTCCGCCGTGAAGGCTTCTTCGCCGGAGCCTTCTTCTCCGCCGCCGGCACCTCCACCACCGGCTGCGCGACAGGCACGGGCTTCAGCGCCGCGTCCGCGAACTCCCTCAGCCTGCGCGGATACTCCTCCGGCGCCGTCGCGGCGAAGTTCCCGTGGGACGCCCCCGGGATGCGCCACGTCTGGGCCGCTGGCGCGACGTGCGCGAACAACTCATCCAGCAGCGGCTGCCCGGACTCCTCCGTCCCCGCGACGATGAACAGGGGCCGGGGTTGGATCCGATCCACCGCGTCAATCGTGCGCACCTCCTCCAGCGCGATGCCCCTCCGCCAGAAGGGCACCAGCGCCCCCGTCTGCGTCACCACGCCGAAGCGCCGGAAGTCATACGCCGCCGCCAGCCACAGCGTGTTGAACGGCGACAGCAGCACCACCGCCGCCACCTTCGGATCCTTCGCCGCCACCTCCGCCACCGCCGCCGAGCCAATGGAGAACCCCAGCGCCCCCACCCGCGCGGGGTCCACCTCCGGCTGGGTCCGCACGAACTCCAGCGCCGCGCGCACATCCCGGCGCTCCAGGTCACCCCAGGTGGACGTCTCGCCCCCGCTCTGCCCATGCGCGCGCAGGTCGAACAGCAGCACGCCATACCCCGCGTCGCGCAGCGCCCGCGCCTCCGGCAGCAGGTCCATGCGCGTCTGCGACAGCCCATGCGCCAGCACCCACGCCGCCTTGTTCCGCGACGGCACGTACCAGCCACGCAGCTCCACCCCGTCCTCCGTGCGCAGCGTCACCTCGCGCGCGGAGGCGAGGTCCGCCGGCAGCACCGCCGCCGGCCTCGGGTAGTGGAAGTACTGCTCCGAGCGCCACGCCGCGCGGCCCGCCAGCCCCAACGCCACCAGCACGCACGGCAACACCAACGCCCCCAGCACCCGCCTCCACCGAATCCGCCTCAGCACACCGGCCATGTCCGACCCTCTCCGACAGAAAGCCACCTGCCCCGGAGGCGGAAGCCACCGGCCCAGGCTTGTGTTGGCACCTTTCAGCCCCTTACACCCTATAGGCACCAACAGGTTCCTGGTTTACAGTTTAGACATACTTTGTCAGCGGCGGCGGAAATACCGTCCAGGTGAGCAGGCATGAAGACGTCGAAGACCGTCTATGACGCGGTGGTGGTGGGCTCGGGTGCCTGCGGCGGTTGGGCGGCCAAGCAACTCACGGAAGCGGGCCTGCGGGTGCTGGTGCTCGAGGCGGGCCGGAGCGCGCGGGCGGACCAGGCGCTGCACGTGATGCACCGCGTGAAGCAGAAGCTGTTGGGCTACCGCATCGAGTCGGACGCGGGTCGCACGGCGCGTCAGTCCGTGCAGTCGACGAGCTTCGCGTGGCCCTTCCATCCGCACGCCTTCGTGGATGACGTGGACAATCCCTACACCACGCCGGACGACGCGCCGTTCGCGTGGATCCGCGCGCGGCAGGTGGGCGGCCGGACCAGCGTGAAGAGCCACGGCCGCCAGTTCTACCGGCTGTCCGACTTCAACTTCCACGCGGGCAGCCTGGATGGGCTCAGCCCGGACTGGCCGCTGTCGCTGGCGGAGCTGGCGCCATCCTACGAAATCGTCGAGCGGTGGATGGGATTGCGCGGCAACTCGGATGGCGTGGACACGCTGCCGGACTCCGTCTTCTCCGGCCCCGCGCCGCTGTCGCCCGGAGAGGTCCGCCTGCGCGAGAAGGTGAAGGCCCGCTGGCCCCAGCGCCACGTCGTCGCCCGGCGGACCGCGAACGCGCCGGTGACGCTGCCCGCGGCGCAGAAGACGGGCCGGCTGACGCTGCGCTCGCACGCCATCGCCAGCCACGTCCTCCACGACCCGAACACGGGCCGGGTGACGGGCGTGTCCTTCATCGACGCGAACACCGGCACCTCCGAGCAGGTCCACGCGAAGGTGGTGGTCGTGTCCGCGGGCACCATTGAATCCACGCGGTTGCTGTTGCACTCGCGAAACCGGGCGTTCCCGGACGGGCTGGCGAACAGCTCCGGGCTGGTGGGCCGGCACCTGATGGACCACATGTATCTGCAGGGCATCGAGGCGCGCATGGGCCTGCCCTCGCACCTGCAGCAGAAGGAGCACGGCTGGGCGTACATCCCCCAGTTCCGCAACGTCACCGAGCGAGACCCATCCTTCGCGCGCGGCTACGGCGTGCAGGTGTTCACGTTCGATGACCAGATGCACCTGGTGCCCTTCGGGGAGATGCTCCCGCGTCCGGAGAACCGCGTCACGCTGAGCGCCACGGTGAAGGACCGCTGGGGCATCCCCGCGGCGCACATCGAGTGCCGTCACTCCGACAACGAGCTGAAGATGACGGAGGACGCGGCCACCTCGTGCCAGGAGATGCTGGAGGAGGCCGGCTGCACGGTGGAGAAGATCAACAAGACGCTCTCCACGCCGGGCATGGCCATCCACGAGGTGGGCACCGCGCGCATGGGCAGGGACCCCAAGACGTCCGTGCTCAACCCCTACAACCAGAGCTGGGACGTGCCCAACCTCTACGTCATGGACGGCTCCTGCTTCCCGTCACAGGGCCCCCAGAACCCCACCCTGACCATGATGGCCCTCACCGTGCGGGCCTGCGCGCACCTGGTGGGCGAGCTCCGGGCCGGCCGCATCTGACCGTTCGCGGACCGGGTGGCGACGGACGCTCGCGGCGTCTGTCACCACCGTCCCGCGTCGGCATGCCACCCCCGAACCCCTGAAAGAAACAGGAGCGGCCAGGCCCCGAAGCCGCTTGCGCGGACGGCGTGGATTCATTACCTACCCGTCAGTAACTAACCCCGTCCGCCCATGTCCCGTCCCCAGCGAGTCCTCGACCCGGAGATTGATGAGGCCGCCCGCGCCGTGTTCCTGGCGCAGGGCCCGTCGGCGCCGTTGCAGGACATCGCGAAGCGGCTGGGCATCTCCCAGGCGGCGCTGCTGCACCGGGTGGGCACGAAGGAGGCGCTGATGTTGCGAGCGCTCCGGCCCATGCCCCCCACCGCGCTGGCGCTGCTGGAGCCGGGCCCGCGCCCGGACACCTCCGTGGAGGACCAGCTCCTGGAGGCGCTGCTGCACCACCGGGACTTCCTGCGCCGGCTGGTGCCGTGGCTGTTCGTGCTCCACTACTCGGAGCTGGGCGGAGCGCGGGCCCTCCGGGCGAAGACGCCACCGCCCGTGGCGCTGCGCGAGGGACTGACCGTGTGGCTCACCCGGGCGAAGCGCTCCAGACGGGTGGAACTGGCCGCGCCGAAGGTCGTGGCCGAGGCCCTCTGCGGCGCGCTGGAGGCCCGCTGCTTCAACGCCCACGTGGGCGGCGCCACCTATGCCCCCGGCGAGGACGCGGCCGTCCTGCGCCAGCTCATCCGCGCGCTCATCGTCCCGAGCGAACCCCCGGCCCGCGCCCGGAAGCAGCCGAAGCCAAGGACCGCCCGATGACGACCGCCACGCCCAAACCGTTCCGCTCCACGGAGGGCGCCCGGTTGATCCTCCTGCTGGGCGCGCTCATCGCGTTCGGGCCGCTGTCCATCGACATGTACCTGCCGGCGTTCCCATCCATCGGCGAGTCGCTGCGCGCGAGCGCGGGCGAGGTGGAGCGCACGCTGGCGACGTTCTTCGCGGGGCTCGCGGTGGGGCAGCTCTTCGCGGGCCCGGTGAGCGACCGGTTCGGCCGCACGAAGCCGCTCTACGTGGGCCTGCTGCTGTACGTGCTGGGGTCGCTGGGCTGCGCGCTCGCTCCCTCCGCGGGGGTGCTGGCGGGGTGCCGGTTCGTGCAGGCGCTGGGCGGCTCGGTGGGGATGGTGACGTCCAGGGCCGTCGTGAGGGACCTGCACTCAGGGGCGGCGGCGGCGCGGATGATGTCGCGGCTGGTGTTGGTGATGGGGCTCGCGCCCATCCTGGCGCCGCTGCTGGGCGGCTGGGTGCTGCGCGTGGCCGGGTGGCGCGCCATCTTCGGAAGCCACGCGGTCATCGGCGTCCTCGCGCTGGGGGCGGTGTTCGCCATCCTCCCGGAGACGGCGCCAGCGGGGCGCGGAAGGTCCCAGCCGTTCCAGGCCATGGCGCGCATCGCGCGGGCCCCGGACTTCATGGGCAACGCCCTGGCGGCGGCGCTCGCGCAGGCGGGGATGTTCGCGTACATCAGCGGCTCTCCCTTCGTCTACATCACGCTGCACGGCGTGAAGCCGGAGCACTTCGGGTGGTTCTTCGGAGCGAACGCGGCGGGGCTGGTGGCCGTGTCGCAGCTCAACCACTGGCTGCTGTCGCGCTCCTCCCCGGAGCGGGTGCTGAAGCAGGCGGTGCGCACCGCCGCGCTCGCGGGGCTCGCGCTGGTGGCCGTGGCGGCGACGGGCTTCGGTGGTCTGTGGAGCATCGCGCTGTCGCTGTTCGTGTTCGTCTCCAGCCTGGGGGCCATCACGCCCAACGCGACGGCGCTGGCGATGGAGCACCACGCGAAGCAGGCGGGCATCGCGTCGGCGGTGCTGGGCGCGCTCCAGTTCCTGCTGGCGGCGGGGGCCTCCGCGGCGGTGAGCGCGAGCCACGATGGCACCGCGCGGCCCATGGCCGTGGGCGTGGCCATCGCCGCGCTCCTCTCCCTCGCGGCGCTCGGACTGGCGAGGCGCGCCTCCCCACCCGGAGCGGACACCGCCGCGACGACCTGAGAGGGAGCGCGCTCCCGAATCACCCGGGGAGGCGCGCGGGCTGACGGCGAAGCCACACGCCCAGCCCCCCCGCCAGCGCCAGCGCCACGGGCCACAGCCAATCCCCCCACGCCTCCGCGAGCGAATGCAGCCGCTCCGCCTCCGGCACGCGCATCACCGTGCCTGCGCGCTGGTTGTCCTCCAGCGCGGAGGTCCACGCGCCCGCCGGGTCGATGAACGCGGAGATGCCGGAGTTCGTCACCCGCACCTGCGCGGTGCGCGTCTCGATGCTGCGGAAGGCCGCGTGCATCAGGTGCAGCCGGGGCGCGGGCGTGCCGGAGAACCACGAGTCGTTCGACAACGTGAGGATCAGCTCCGCGCCCTGGCGCACCTCCGCCGCGACGTAGTTGGGGAAGAGGGCCTCGTAGCAGATGAGCGGCGCGACCCGGAGCACCCGGCCACCGTTCAACCGGAAGTCCACCAGGCGAGGCCCGGGGCCGCGCTTCCACCGGCCGGTCCACGGCATCCACGCGCGCAGCGCGGGCGTGTCCATGGCATCCGGCACCCACTCCGTGAGCGGGAACAGCATCGTCTTGCGATACGCGGATCGCGCCAGCTCCCCCGTCGCGGAGGGCCCCAGGAACATGGCGGCGTTGAACTCGCGCTCGCCGTCCAGGTCGTACGTTCCGAACACCAGCGGCACGCCCCGCTCCGCCACCCAGGCGCGGATCTCCTCGTCCAGCGCTCCGCCGTCCTCGCTCTTCGGCGTGCCGAACGTCGTCGGATACACCGTCTCCGGCCACACCAGCAGGTCCAGCGGCGCCGAGCGCAGCAGCGCGTCCGACATCGCGTAGTGCGTATCCAGGATGTCGCGCACCACTTCGTAGGTGCCCTGCTCCGCCGCCCGCTTCTCGATGTTCGTGATGTTCGCCTGCACCGCGCCCACCACCAGCGCCGGCGCCTCACGCACCGCCGCGCGCACCTGCCCCAGCCGCACGTGTCCGTAGCCGAAGCCCACCAGCGCCAGCAGGGCCGCCACGACGCCCGGCACGCGCCACGAGCCCCGCCGCGCCACCAGCCCCTGCCCCACCGCGACGACGCACTCGTTGAGGAGCAGCAGGCCCAGCGTGAGGCCAGGGGCGCCCGCCAGGTCCGCGCCCTGGCGCAGCGTCTCCGACGCGTAGAGACCGTGGCCCAGCGTCTCCGCGAACAGCTTGGGCGTGAAGCCCTCCGTGCCCACGTACACGAGCGCGGTCAGCACGGGCGGCACCCACGCGAGCCGCGGCCCGTCTCCCACCTTCCGCCGCGCGTAGGCCCGCACCCACGCGGCGGTGAGGAACTGGAGCTCCAGCACGGGCGCGATGAGGAGGAACACGGCCCAGCACAGCCACACCGGCGCGCGCGCGTACGCGGCGATGGCGCCCGGGAACCAGCCGAACACCGCCGCGGTGAACGTCACCGACAACAGCGCGCCCAGGGCCAGCGCGCCGCGAGCGGAGCGGGCCCGGTCCACCGCCGCGAGCCATGGCGCCATGGCCACCGCGCCCAGCCACACGAAACCCGGTTGCAGTTGCCCGAACGCGGCGAACAACCCGGTGGTCGCCGCGACGCCCAGGAGCGCCCCGGCCCACCCCTTCGCCAGGGTCACGGCGCGTCCTCGTCCTCGACAGGAAGCTCCAGCATCCGGTGGGGCATGCCAGGGGGCGCCAGCGCTTCGGGCACCACGCGGTTCTCGGGGATGGGGATGGGCTGCCCGTTGGCGTCCTTGGGCGTGAAGTCCGGGTGGAACATCAGGATGGCGGCCAGGGGCTGGCCGTTGTCCGTCGCCTGGTAGTGACGCATGTAGCCGGGAGGCAGCTCGAAGTCGTCGGGCACGACCAGCCCGACCTTCAGCGGCTTGGTGCCGCGCTGGTACAGCGCCGTCCCGCTCTTGCCTTCCGGCGGAGGTGGATCATCGACGGGCATGGGGGCGGGCGCCTCCACGAGCGCGGCGGCGGGGGTGGAGGGGCGCGCACGCGCGCGCACGGGTTCGGGCGTGCGGGCCACCGGGGCGGGGCTCGCGGCCACGACGATGGGCGGCAGGTCCTCCATGGGCACCGGGCGGGAGAGCCACCAGAGGCAGAGCCCCACGCACAGGCCGGTGATGGCGGTGGCGCCCCCGATGAGCCAGGGGCCCGCGCTGGAGGACTCGCGCGAGGGCGTCACCCGCGTCACACCATCGGAATCCGTGCGACGCTCAGGGCCAGACTGCGGGGAACGCATGTTCTCGGGGAGCCTCCGGGGTGCGTATGCTACGGAAGCCGCTCGCTCCGAAGCAATGCGCGACGAGCCACGCCCCCCTCCATGACCGTCGACGCGTCCGGCCCCTTCCCCGTCCACGCCTTCACGCCGCGGCTGCGCGCGTTGGGGGCGCTGCTGCACACCGTGGTGCTGGGCACCCTCTGCGCCTTCACCGCGCGGTTCCTCCAGGAGGTGCTCGCGGGCACCCAGGAGATGCAACCGGGCCCGCTGGCCGCGGGGCTGGTGGTGGGCGGGCTGCTGCCGCTCATCGCGCTGCGCCTGCTGCGCCTGGGGACCCGGGCCACGGTGACGGTGGGGCAGGACGGCGTGGTGCTCACGCAGCAGGGCGGCGCGCGCTTCGAGATTCCCTTCGACGCGCTGGAGTCCGCGCGTCCCTGGCGGCTGCCCACCCCGGGCCCGGGGCTCACGCTGAGGCTGCGCACGGGGCGCGCGTTCGACTACGGGGTGGAGATGCAGGACCCCGCGCCGCTGCTGACGGCGCTGGGGGCACGGGGCGAGGCGCGCGACCATGCCCTGGTGCGCTACGCGCAGGCGCGGAGCGCGAAGTGGCGCAGGCGTTGGTACGACTGGGGGCTGAAGTACGGCCTGGTGCCGGGAGTGGTCGCGGCCATCTTCTTCCGGGCGCACCAGTACATCTCCTTCGGGGGGCCCTTCGGCGAGTGGCAGATGTATGGCCTTCGGGCGTATCTCCTGTCCTTCGCGCGCACCTGGCTGCCGGTGTTCCTGGCGCTGCTGCTGTTCGGCTGTTTCTGGCGGGCCCTGGCGGAGGCGCTGTGCTTCGGCGCCGCGTGGCTGGGACCGAAGTGGGCGCGCCACGTCCGCACGGGCGCGGAGTGGACCTGCCGGGCGCTCTACTACGTCGCCCTCCCCGTGTTCCTCGCGGTGCGACTGCTGGGCTGAAGAGGTGCTAGAGGTCCCGGGAATGCTCCCCGAGAAGATCTACCTGATGGACCTCCAGCCAGCGCTGGTGCGGGCCTGGGATGAAGCCTTCGAGGAATTCGACTTCGTCGCCGCGCGAGAGGAGGACTTCTTCTCCCTCCCGGCGGACGCGATGGTCAGCCCCGCCAACAGCTTCGGCATCATGGATGGAGGGCTCGACCTGGCCATCCGCGACACGCTGGGCCTCCAGGTGCAGGACGCGGTCCAGCGGGCCATCCTGGAAGAGCATCACGGCGAGCTGCCCGTCGGGGCCGCGGTGGTCGTTGCCTCCGGCCATGAGCGCTGGCCGTTCCTCGTGGCCGCGCCCACGATGCGCATCCCGGAGAACGTCTCCCAGACGGTCAATGCCTATCTCGCGTTTCGCGCCGTCCTGCTCGCGGTGAAGCGACACAACGCGCGGGGCGCGCCCCCCATCCGGACGCTTGTCTGCCCGGGGCTCGGCACCGGCATTGGAGGGCTGGAGGCACGGCGGTGCGCGGTCCAGATGCGGCTGGCCCTGAAGCACGTCATGGCCCCCGCCCGCATCCCCTCCTTCCGCGACATCCACCTCACCCACCGGGCGCTCCGCACGGCGTAGGACCGGGGTCGGACCCGGCGCCGCCGCACGCACGGACGCCCGGCCCCTCGTGAAGAGGAACCGGGCGTCCGGACTTCACTTCCCTGACGTCAGCGGCGCGTTAGAAGGCCACCGCGGACGTGGGCATCATCATCGCGTCCCCCACGCGAGGGATGACGACGGAGCGGGCCAGGTCCAGCTGCACGACCGCGTGCTTGCGCGGCGCCAGCAGGGCCCGGGTGACCTCGAACCGCAGGGGCGCGGTGCGGACATCCAGCGCGCCGACCCGCTGGCCGTCCTCGAAGGCGCCGTACTCGTCGAAGCGGATGACCACCTGCGCCGAGTCCACGCCCGGAGGCATCGTGAAGTAGCCCACGAGCGCCGCGTGGTCCGGCCTCGCGAGGTCCATCACCGTGGCCTTCATCTCCACCGGCAGGTCCCTGCCCCCAGCGGACACCTTCATGCTGTCCACGTTGACGAAGGCCCCCTGGTAGCGGTGGTTCCCCACCCCCAGGATGCGCACCTCGTACTGGTTCTCCACCAGGTTCGAATGGAGGTCGTCCGCCAGGGTCGGCATGAAGCCCGTCGGCGCCGCCGGGGTCTCCGCGCCGTCGTTCGGCTCTTGCTGCTCACCACAACCCATCAGGCTCAACCCGCCCAGCACAGCCACCATCCACAGCTTCCAGTTCTTCATGTGCGTGTTCTCCAGAATCTGAATGTTTGAAATCGATGTCTGAACTCAGCGCTCAGAGGCTGCTCTTCGGCTCGCGGGCGATGGAGAGGGCATGCGACGCCGACGCCGGCCCACCGTTGAAGGACATGGGCAGCGCGTACCGGGAGCCCTTGTCGTTGAGCGCGCGCAGCTCCGTCAGCTGGGCCTCCATGTCCTCGCGGGTGCCGGAGTCCATGGCCCTGCGGGCACGCTCGACCCCAGGCTGCGTGGCCGCGCCGAAGAGCCGCGAGTTGCAGGTGGCGGTGAGCGACTGACGACCCAGCTTCACGCGCAGGGACTGCTCCTCCGTGCGGGGGACGCGCTGCTGCGTCGCGGAGGGGCTGAGCCACAGGACACCCATGGCCTCCTCCACGCTGTTCACGGTGCCCAGCCGGCCCAGGTCGATGCTGCCGCCGTTGGAGAGGCACGCGGACAGCGCCTCCTCATGCGTCTTGAAGAACCCCTCGTTGCGGGTCGCGCTCTTCTCGAGCGCGGAGGGGAACGGGCAGGAGGCGAAGTTCTCGTTGCCGTTGAGGCTCACCGCGCCCGTGGCGACGGCCGTGAAGACCCCCGTGGTCACGTTCACCGTGTAGAGGGTGTTGATGGGGTGGAGCAGGCCGGTCAGCTGGTTGCCGTAGACGTAGAGCGTCCCCGCGGCGTCGAAGGCGGCGGCGGTCGTCGTGAAGTACAGCGCGGGCAGACCGGTGAGGCCGTCCGGCGGCCCGATGGGGCCGTAGTCGGTGGTGTTGCCCGTGTTCGGGTCGAACCGGGTCATGCGGTGGGTGACCTGGTTGTAGCCGTACACCTGGCCGTCGAGCGGGTTCGTCGCGAAGTCGAGGATGCTCGCCAGCGTCGGGGCGGCCCCGGCGTTGATGACGGTGCCCGTGGTCAGGTTGATGCGCGCGTACGACGGGATGACCCCGAAGCCCGGGCCGCTGAAGATGAGGTAGGTGCCGTCGGACAGGACGGTGCCGGCCGGGTACGTGTTCAGCAGGTTCAGCTGCGGCAGGGGCCCGACGATGGTGGCGACGCCATCCGCGCCAATGCGCACCAGGTTCTTCACCGGCAGCGTGTTGTCGATGGCGTAGATGTAGCCATCCAGGTGGTTGAAGGCCGTGGCGGAGTAGAAGATGTTCGCCGTGGAGAACGGCGTCAGCGCCGCCGTCGCGGGGTTCATCCTGCTCAGCGTCGTGTTGGGCAGCCCCAGCCCGCTGTCCGAGTAGAACAGGCTGTTGTCGCACGGCAGCGTGTTCGCCGGCTTGCACGTCACCTTCACGCTGCTCTGCGCGGTGCCACTGTCCCACGTGGCGAAGAACGTGTTCGTGAACGCCGCGTTCGGCAGCGGGCCGGGCGTCGTCGGGTCGTCATCCGCGTTCCCCAGCGCGACGCAGTCGTCGAAGCTGTTGATGGTGAACGAGTAGTAGGAGATGAGGTTCCCATCCACCGGCACCGACTGCGGCAGCGGCGGCGTGAACGTCCAGCCCGAGGGCGTCAACAGCGGATCCGTCGCGGTCAGCAGCGTCGAAGGCAGCGTCGGGTGCGAATTGAGCGCGACCGTCGTGAAATTGACCGTCGTCGGGTACGAGGTGATGTCGAGCGTCTGATAACCATTGACGAGCTTCAAGGCGACGAAGTCGTGAGCCTGCGCAGCACCACCGACCATCACCGTGGCCGCCGCAATGGCAGCCTTCCATGTCTGATGCATTCGTTTCTCCCCCAGAGCACTAAAGCCTCCCACAGTGGGAAGGACCGCTCCCTCCCGTTACACCCGGCGTGCCATGGCGGAGAACTGTGTTTCCCAATCGGACTTCCAACAAACAAGCATGCCCCCGGGTACGCAAAATCAGCATTTCAAGCCAGCTCAACAAAACCGGCGTTGCACGGCTTGATAGCCATAACATGCACATGGCACGTTCCGTTCAATGCGGGGCCGAGGGCCGCCTGGGATTGATGGCATTGACGACAGAGGCCCTGTCCCCCGGTGAGGGGCGACAGGGCCGCGGCCCTCCACCGTCACGCTTTCACAAACCAAGACTCCGGCGGTCCGTGCCAGGCCCAGGGGCGCCTTCCCTCCTTCTCAGCGGACATGAAAAGGCCCCCGACCCGGTGACAGGTCGGAGGCCCTGGGGTCCCGCGGATGCCGCCTCAGCTCACGGCGTGGCGGGGTCGAACGTGGACAGGCTCCAGCCCATGCGCTCGTGGCCGAACTTGTTCCAGTCCGGGTTCTTGCCGTTGACGATCTGGCTGTCCGTGTAGCCCGGCGCGGCCGAACCGGAGCCGGAGCCGGAGAAGATGTTCACGCTGATGGTGGAGCCCGTGTAGGTCGGGTGCGTGTTGTCGGACTGGATGTAGTCGTAGCTGGTGCTCGCGTTCGCCAGGTGCAGGTTCGCGTCGCGCAGGGTGCTGCGCAGGGTCACGCTGATGCGCTGCACGTAGGCGTCCTCGGACTCGCCCTCGCGGTAGGCGATGGCCTCCGAATCCACCAGGCCGTCGCCGTTGCGGTCGTAGTCCGACGCCATCATCTCCGCGAACGCGTCCGCGCACTTGAAGCCATACTTGGTCGCCAGGCTGCACGCGCGCCAGTTGCTGCGCGCCAGCAGCGGCAGGAAGTACTGCTGCTTGTTCACCTTCTGCCCCGTCGCCGAGTCCGTGCAGGACGTCAGCACGTTGTCCGCGTCATAGCCGGGGTAGTAGATGTTGGAGATGACCTTCACCTTCGCGGTCGTCGCGTACTGGTTGATGGCCTGCATGCCACGCTCCATGTACGTGGTGCACGTCGCCAGCGCGCTCTGCAGGCCGCTGTAGTTGCACGTCCCCGTCTGGTCGGTGAACGCGCTGCGGGCCTGCAGGTAGTCGTTGCCGCACATCTCGAACATCACGACGCGCGTGTTGGACGCCTGCATGTACGAGCGCTCGGAGACGATCTTGTTGTTGTAGATGTCGTCCGCCTTCGCGCCGGACTTCGTGCGGCGGACCACCTCCACGTTCGCGCCCCACTTCTTCGCCGCGTACTCACCCTCCACCACCGGCGCGCCACGGCGCGCCACGCTGCTGATGCCGCCGTTGTAGCCGGCGAAGATGGAGTCGCCGTACGCCACCACCCGGTACGTCTGCGACGCCGAGCGGTTGATGGTCCACGACGTGTTCTGGTTGATGGTGCTGGCCATCGCGCTTCCACCCAGCGTGGTGGCGGCGAGGACGGCGGCGAGGGACAGCCCGCTGAGACGAACGGACATACCGGCTCCTGGAGAGGTAGGGGGTTCCCGCCCCGGCAAGGGGAGAGGCCGCGCACCGTACACGGCTTTGACTTTGGAATCACCTCTCAGACCAGAAATAACTCCACAACTTGCATTCCTTGTTGAACGCGAATTCCGCCACGATGCGTCAGAGGGGAGCCTCACGCCCCGCGCCGTGACGCAGCGCTCCGGGTTGACGCGATGTTTCACCTTGTTTCATGCCAGAAAGAAGGCCTCTGACTGGAAGAATCCGTTGTCTGTGTTTGGCGTGATGGAAACGCCCGGCCGGAGCATCGCGTCGCGCCTAGACTGCGCCGCCATGAACCTCTCCCGGAGTGCCCAGGCGCTGGGCCAGTGGCTGCTGCTGGGCGCGGTGGTGGGCGGGGTGTGCGGCGTGGCGTCCGCGGCGTTCCTGGCCCTGCTGGAGCACGCGACGGAGTTCCGGGTGGCGCACGAGGCGCTGGTGTACGCGCTGCCGGTGGCGGGGCTCGTCCTGGGGGCGGTGTACGGCCGGTGGGGCGAGTCCATCCGGGGCGGCAACAACCTGGTGCTGGACACGGTGCATGCCGGGGACGCGGTGATTCCGCTGCGCATGGCGCCCATGGTGCTGCTGGGCACGGTGCTCACCCACCTGTTCGGCGGGAGCGCCGGGCGCGAGGGCACGGCGGTGCAGATGGGCGCGAGCCTGGCGGACCAGCTGGCCCACCGCTTCCGCGTGTCGCCGGACACGCGGCGCGAGCTGCTGGCGGCGGGCATCGCGGGTGGGTTCGGTTCGGTGTTCGGCACGCCGCTGGCGGGCACGCTGTTCGGGCTGGAGGTCGTGTGCGTGGGCCGGCTGGGCTACGAGGCGCTCCTGCCCGCGCTCACCGCGTCCGTGGTGGGGGACATGGTGACGCGCGGCCTGGGCATCCACCACACCGCGTATCCGTCGCCTCAGGCGCTGGCCTTGACGCTGCCGGTGCTGGGCAAGTGGCTGGTGTTCGCGGTGGCGGTGGCCGCGGTGGCGGTGGCCTTCATCGAAGGCACGCACGGCCTGAAGCGCGTGCTGGAGCGCCGCGTCCCGTGGCTGCCGGTGCGCATGGCCCTGGGCGGCCTGGGCGTGGTGGGGCTGTGGAAGCTCGCGGGCACCAGCGACTACCTGGGCCTGGGCGTGCCCGGCATCCTGCGCGCGTTCCAGGACGTGTCGCTGCCGTGGGGCGCGTTCGCGTGGAAGCTCATCTTCACGGTGGTGACGCTGGGCGCGGGGTTCCTGGGCGGCGAGGTGACGCCGCTGTTCTTCATTGGCGCGGCGCTGGGCAACGTGCTCGCGCGGCTGCTGGGCCTGCCGGTGGACCTGGGCGCGGCGGTGGGCATGGCGGCGCTGTTCGCGGCGGCGGCCAACACGCCGCTCGCGCTGTCGCTGATGGCGGTGGAGCTGGTGGGCGCGGCGGTGCTCCCGCACGTGGCCATCGTCGCCACGGTGGCGTATCTGCTCACCGGCCACCGGGGCATCTATCCCTCGCAGCGCATCGCGCGGAGGAAGCTGGGCGGGCCGCTGCTGGACCGGGTCGTCGCCTTGCGCGACCTGCACGAGGCGCCCCCGAAGCAGCCCGAGGCGCCCCGCTGAGACTGGGTCCGCGGGCTCCAGCGGAACCCGGGACGGGGACGGCGCACGAACGCTCCGGGATGAAAGGGAGCGTCCACGGGTGTCGCCCCACACGCTGCACGCACGACGCGGCGTCCCAGGGTGCGTCCGGAGGCGTCGGATTCGGGCTCAGCGCCCGCTGGCGGCTTCGGTGATGGCGCTGCTCTTCGCGGGCGTGGCGGGGACCAGTCCCTCGGTGTGCCGGAACTCCACTCACGGAAGTGTCACAAGCTGACAGGACATGCGAGCGGCCGTGCCCCGCGCGGAGTCCCTTCCGGCGGCCCTCGGGAGTGGCTGTGTTTCATGAACACTCCGCTCCCGCGGAGCGCGGCGTGCCGCTTCACGGCACCGTCTGGGCGGTCAGCCCCGCCTCGCTGTCGTCCCTCCGCCGCAGCTCGGGCGTGGCCACGCGGAACTCCGTGGGCAGCATGCGCAGGATGCGCTCGCGGCGGTACCGGGCGCTCGCCAGACGCTTCTCCAGCGAGGCTTGCTCCGCGCGGGAGGCCTTGTCCTGGGGCGCCGTGCGCAGCGCCAGCGCCGCCAACCGCCGGGACACCTCCTCCACCTCCCGGTCGATGAGCACCGGCTGGATGTTGCGCCGCGCGCGGGCCTTGCGGCCGGTGGCGTTGTTCTCAATCCACACCGGCAACACCGACACATCCGCCAGCGCCACCGGCGCGCCGGGCTCCGCGCGCGTCACGCCCACGCGCAGCAGCAGCGAGTCCCGCTTGTCGCCGTCCTTCCCCAGCTGCCCCTTCACGTGCTGGTAGAAGCGCCCCTGGTTCGCCACCAGGTTGCCCAGCGAATACGCGATGAACCCCTGGCGCCCCGACTTCGTCGTGTACGCCTCCAGCGGCTGGAGCACGTGCGGATGATGCCCGATGACCGCGAACGCCCCCGCCTCCAGGAAGGCCTGCCCCAACGCCCGGTCCAATGGATGCGGCGTGTCTGAATACTCCCGCCCCCAGTGTCCCATCACGAAGAGCGCGTCACACTTCGCCGCCGCGGCGCGCACCCGCTCCAGCGCCTCCTCCAGCTTCAGGCCCCTGCGCGATTCATGCTCTGGATAGGGCAAGAGCGCCGCGTGTGGCGCATCCGCTTCCTTCGGGTTGCTGAAGCCATTCAGGCTCCGCGTGAAGGACAGGAAGCCCAGCCGTACCCCGCGCACGTCCATGAAGACCGGCGCCCAGGCCGCGTCCCGGGTGGTCCCCGTGCCCGCATGGCGCAGCCCCGCCGCGTCCAGGTGGCGCAGCGTCTCCACCAGGCCCTCCACGTGCTGATCGCGCGCGTGGTTGTTGCCCGTGGACACCACCTTCACGCCCGCCCCCACCAGCGCTCGCACCATCGCGGGCGGCGCGTTGAAGACCAGCTCCTTCGTGAAGGCCTTGTCGTTGGCGGTGACGGGCGTCTCCAGGTTCACCACGCCCACGTCCGCCGTGCGCAGCACGTCCGACAGCGGCCCGAAGACGTGGTCCCAGCCCTCATGGTTGAGCGAGGCCGCCGCACCGCCGCCCGGCGGCACCGCCCCGCTTCGCGCGTGGGCCCGCGCCACCGACTTCACCTCGCCGTGCGGAATCACATCTCCGCCAAACACCAGCTCCACGCGCACGGGCGCGGCCATGGCCAGCCATGGCATCCACCCCAGCGCCAGCACCGCCCCCCAACCGCGCATCACTCCGGCTCCCGCACCCCGATGAAGACCTCGCGGTTCCACGGGTCCCGCCGCGTCGTCGCGGGGCAGCCCGCCTCCGCCATCCACCCAAGCCAGTCCTCCCGCCGGAACAGGCCGAAGCGGTGGCGCTCCTGGGACATGCTCACCGTCCCATCCGCTTCCCGCAGCAGGTACGCGAACGCGGTCTCGAAGGTCTCATCGTCCGGATCCGGATCCCACGTCCACATCAGGTAGCGCATCCCGCGCCCGTCCGGCGCGTCGTGCCCTCCCGACTCCGTCGTGGACTCGAACGTCTCCCGCACGAAGTCCGGCAGCAGCACCACGGCGCCGCCCGGGCGGCAGTGCGCGGCGGCCGTCTGGACCGTGGCCCGCGCGGCGTCCCGGTCCGCCGCGTACATGATGGCGTCGTGCACCATCACCCGGTCGAACATGCGCCCCAGCCGCAGGGACGTCATGTCCCCCACCCGGTGCTCGCACTCCGGGTTGAGGGCGCGGCTGACCGCGACCATCTCCGGCGCGCGGTCCGTCAGCGTCAACGTGAAGTGTTGTTTCAGGTGGAAGGCCAGGCTGCCCCCGCCCGCGCCCAGCTCCAGCATCGTGCCCGCGGGCCCCGCCGCCGCCGTGCGCAGGATGCCGAGCAGCTCCTCCGCCTCCTCCGCGTACTCCTCCGGAGGCGAGAACAGCGGCCACCAGGTCGCCAGCTCCGTGTAGAGCCGGGGCTCCTCCAGCGGAGGCGGAAGCACGGTGCGCAGCGCCATGGATGGATTCCTCGGGGACGGGCCATCGTTGTATCGCCCGGGCGACCGGGGCGTCCACGACGCGTTGACCGCCCCGGCCACGCACGGAGGCGGTCAACGCTCACGCCAGGGATTGACTAACGGACCTGGATGGCGTCCGCGACGACGTAGGTGCCCGCCGTCACCCAGCGGCTCACCTGCACCTTGTTCCAGCCCGCGGTGAAGCTCCACGTGCCCAACGTGTTCCACTTCGCGCCGTTGAGCTGCTGGTTCACCTTCACGTTCGCCAGCTGCGCGCCGGCCGCGTTGCTGATGATGAAGGGCGCGGCCGTGGAGCGGTCCGTCGCCGCCGTCCACCACGCGTCCACCGACTTCGTGGCCGCCGCGGGCAGGTAGAACCAGAACGTCGCCGGCTCCGACACCGCCGCGCCCGGGGACACCAGGTAGCTGGTGCCGTAGTAGCCCGCCACGTTCGTGGAGGACGCCCAGCTGGAACCCGTCAGCTGGATGTAGCCCTTCGCCTGGTCGTTGTTCGCGTTGTTGCTGTCGATGACCAGCCCCGACGAAGAACCCCCGCCGGACGTCCACAGGTACGTCACGTCCACCCAGTCGTTGTTCGTCATCCCCAGGTCCGTCCAGAACGTCCCGTCCGCGAGGTCGATGCCCGCGGGGTTCGCCGGCCGGCGCCCGAACTCATCCAACCCGCCGTTGAAGTTGTCCTGATACGCGGCCTGGGCCTCTGGCTTGCCCTGCGGCAGGCTCTTCCACATCTCGCGCACGCTGGACGCGTTCCAGTAGTCGTCCTTCGTGTTCCACGGGCCCACGTCCCAGACGGACGTCGTCGCGCACTTGCTTGTCTTTGAATAGCAGACGCGCACCTGGTATTCGGAGCCGCCGTTGGACGCCAGCCCCCGCCGCGACGGCAGCGCCGCGAACCGGTCGTTGCTCTTGATGACATGGCCGTTGGCCGTCGTGCCGCCCACCAACCCCTCGCGGGTGGCGTAGACGCGGTAGCTCAGGGGCGCGAGCGCCTGGAGCCCCTCCTCCGTGCCGCGCCCGTCCCGCCAGCCCTCCAGCCCCACCGCCTGGACCTCCGGGCCCCGGCCCCGCTCGTCCGCGATGAGCGCCAGCCGCACCTGCACCTCCGTGCCCGCGCGAGGCAGGCGCACGGCCTCGTCACCCGCGGCGGTGCGCCACTCACTCCAGGCCCCGCCGGGGACGCGCACGCGGACGTCCACCTCCACGGCCTGCCCCGGCCCCACCGCCGCCTCGACGCGCGGCCGGAACGTGTCCACGGGGCCAGCCAGGGTGCGCGGCGGGAACTCGAAGAGGCCCGTGAGCCGGCTCATGCCCTCGGGTCGGCGCATCACCGCGTTGGGCTCGTAGCGCAGCAGCCCGTCCCGCGTGCCCACGAGCTCGGACGTGCCCGCGCCCACGGCCAGGTCCTCCGTCCAGCGCTGGGTGCCCGCCTCCCCCTGAAGCGACTCCGGCGCCGGCTCCGCCACCGCCACACCCTCCGCGAACACCGCGCCCAACATCACCGCCATCAGGGTGGACCGCCACGACGCGCGCATGCCTGGACTCCCGGGAAATGGAGAAAAACGTTTAGACGGTTCAATTCTTAAATCCGTCTTTCCCGGTTCTCAAGAGCCAAGAGACAAAACCGTCCGCTGGCCCTGCCCTGGCTCACCGCATCACGGCTCTGGAGTCCGTTCGCATCCGCACGGGTTGGCCGTCATCCTCATGGGACTTGCCGGTGGACGTCTGGCGCGCTCGCCGGGCGAAGCGGCTTCATGATGGCGAGACATGAATCAACCCTGTCTCGCCATCAATCACTCACCTCAGGAAGCACCTGCCTGCCCGCGATGACGGTGGGGGCTGGGGCTACTTCGTCCCGAAGAGCCGGTCTCCGGCGTCCCCCAGGCCGGGGAGGATGTAGCCGTGCGCGTCCAGCTTGTCGTCGATGGCGGCGGTGAAGACCCGCACGTCGGGGTGGTGCTCGCGCAGGTTCGCCAGGCCCTCCGGGGCGGCGAGCAGACACACGAAGCGCAGCGAGCCCGGGCGGCTGCGCTTCACCCGCTGGAGCGCCGCCACCGCGGAGTTGCCCGTCGCGAGCATCGGGTCACAGACGATGACGTCGCGGTCCTCCAGGTCGGCCGGCACGCGGTAGTAGTACTCCACCGCGCCCAGGGACTCCGGGTCGCGGTACAGGCCGATGTGGCCCACGCGCGCGGACGGCACCAGCTGGAGCAGGCCATCCAGGATGCCCTGCCCCGCGCGGAGGATGGGCACCAGCACCAGCTTCTTGCCGTCCAGCGCCCAGCCCGTGGTGCGCGCCATGGGCGTCTGGATCTCCTCCTCGCGCAGCTTCAGGTCGCGCATCGCCTCGTACCCGAGCAGCAGGGAGATCTCCTCCAGCAGCGCCCGGAACGCCGCCGTGCTCGTGTCCGTCCTGCGCATCACCGTCAGCTTGTGTTTCACCAGCGGGTGATCCACCACCGTGCAGTTCGGATAGTCCATGCGTCCTCCTCGCGCCGCCCGGGGAGCCCGGACGGACTGTGGGCCTGCGCCTGTGCTGCAAAGCCACCTCAGAACACCGTGCCGTCGCTGCGCACGCGGATGGGCGGCACGCCCCCGGGACGCAGCTCCGCCGCGACCCGGCGCCCCGCCGTCCAGGTGCCGCCCTGGAGCACCTTCGCCAGCGGCAGCTCCTCCGCGCTCAACTCCAGACGCCCCCGCACCAGCGCCGCCACGCGGTCCAGCAGCGCCACCGTCAGGGCGCGCCACTCCACGATGGGCGCGTCGCCCGCGGAGAACACCTCCGTGGCCAGGCGCGGGTCCTGCGGCACCAGCACGCCCAGGTCCACGAAGAGCCCGCCGTTGCGGTACTCCGGCAGGCCGGTGAGCGCGTCCAGCTCCGTCACCGTCACGCCCGCCTCCGCCAGCGGCTCCACCAGCGAGTACGCCAGCCACTGGGACAACTTGTGGAAGGGCACCAGCGCGTCCGCGCTGTCGGGCGGCCCCAGCGCCGGGTGCGGCCACACGTCCCCCAGGTTGATGCCATCCACGCTGATGCGCCCCGGCCAGATGGGGCCCAGCACGTCTAGCACCGTGCCCAACACCTCCGCCGCCCGCACGCTCCGCCGGTGCGCGGCCAGCATGTCGAACATGGACCCGGGCCGGGGCAGCACGCGCGACAGCGCCTGCAGCAGGTGCAGCCGGCCCTCCACGCCCAGGAGCGGGTTGGACTCGGACACCTGGAAGCCGCGCTCCAGCTGCTCGCGCGTCATCCGGCCCAGCGCCTCCGCGTCCGCGCGCAGGGGCCGGTCTGGATCCGACGAGAAGCCCCCCGCCATGAACATCCGCAGCGACGCCACCGCCAGCCCCTCCGAGCGCACGTACGTGGCGCCCCCGGGCTCCTGGTAGCGCCAGGAGGGCCCGCTGCCCGCGTCCAGCAGCACGCTCACCACGCCCAGGTCCACCTTGGCCCGGGCGCGCTCCTCCGGCGGCAGCGGGGCCAGCCGCGCCTCCAGCTGCGCGAGCCTGGGCACCCCGCCCGCGTCGAAGTGGCGCCAGCGGCTGTGCACCGGGATGTCCAGCCGGGGGTACGCCTCGTGCGTCACCGCCAGCACCCGGTCCACCACCGTCGGCAGCCGGGACGGCTCCACCCGGAAGTACTCCAGGCGCCCGGCGAGCCCCAGGTCCAGCACCTGGTGACACCGCTCGCGGATGGCCGCCGGGCTGCGCAGCCACGCCACCGTGGGGGACAGCTCCTGCACGCGGATCACGTCAAGCATCGAGGTCCCTCCCCTTCACCTGCGCCAGCGTCCCCGCGTCCGCCACCGGCCCGCGCGTGAAGTAGCCCGCCGCCTTCTTCGCCTCCATCTCCACCTTCGCGTCCGCGGGGATCAGCCCGTCCGGGATGGGGACCCGCTCCAGGATTTCAATGCCCGAGCGCACGATGGCGTCGTGCTTCATGTCGCTCATGGAGACGAAGCGGTGGATGCGCGTGATGCCCAGCCAGTGCAGCACGTCCGGCATCAGCTCCTGGAAGCGCATGTCCTGCACGCCCGCCACGCACTCCGTGCGGTGGAAGTACGTGGCCGCGGAGTCGCCGCCCTCCTGCCGCTTGCGCGCGTTGTAGACCAGGAACTTGGTCACCTCGCCCAGCGCCCGGCCCTCCTTGCGGTGATACACGATGAGCCCCACCCCGCCCTGCTGCGCCATCCGCACGCACTCCTCGATGCCGTGCACCAGGTAGGGCCGGCACGTGCAGATGTCGCTGCCGAAGACGTCGGAGCCGTTGCACTCGTCATGCACGCGCGCCGCCAGCGGCACGTCCCGGTCCGCCAGCGACGCGATGTTTCCAAACACATACAGCGACAGGCCGCCGATGGGCGGCAGGAACACGTGCAGGTCCGGGCGGGTGATGAGCTCCGGGTACATGCCACCGGTGTGCTCGAAGAGGCCCCGGCGCAGCGCGCTCTCCGTGAGGCCGAAGCGCTCCGCGATGCCGGGCAGGTACCAGACGGGCTCCACCGCGGCCTTCACGACCTTGATGTCCCCGTTGGCCGCCACCAGGTCGCCGTCCACCTTGAGGCGCCCGGCGAGCATCGCGTCGCGCACCTCCGGCATGTTGATGTGGGCGCGGGTGACGGCGATGGTGGGCCGGTAGTCCACGCCCTGCTCCGCGTAGGCGCGGAACACCTGGGACGCCACCGCGCCCCACGGGTCCAACGACACGATGCGCTTGGGGTCGCTCCACGACGGATGCGGGCCCACCTGCGCCGCGGGCGACGTGTTGGTCAGGTCCGCCTTGTGGTCCTGTGGCAGCTTGCCCGCGGACACCGCCAGCGCGCGGTAGATGGCGTACGCGCCGGAGTGCGTGCCAATGACATTGCGGTTCGCGGGGTCGGACAGCGTGGCCACCACCGGTCCCCGGCGCAGCGGCTCCGACTCCCCCCAGCGCAGCGGCGCTCCCGGCACCTGCCCATCCGGATGTGAAGTCAGACGAATGTGATTGATGGGCTTCTTGTCAGACATGGGTGCACCCTCCTCTGGGGCGCGAAATGGATGGATGGGTATTGAAGGGAGTGGGGATGGGTGGATCGCCGCGTTCAGCGGGCGTCAACTCATCCAGGAGCCGTCGGTGCGCGCGGACCACTTGCGCGTCACCTTCTTGAGCTGGCTCCAGAAGTCGAGGCTGGACGGACCGGTGATGTCGCCGTGGCCGAACTTCGACTCGCCCGTCCCGCCGAAGGAGAAGGGCTCGCGCGGCACCGGCACGCCCACGTTGACGCCCACCATGCCGGCCTTCGCGCCCTCCACCACGGTCTGCGCCACCGCGCCGCGGGTGGTGAAGACGGACGCCGCGTTGCCGTAGGGCGACGCGTTCTCCACCGCGAGCGCCACCGACAGCGTGGGCACCCGGACGATGGACAGCACCGGGCCGAACAGCTCGCGCCGCGCGGCCTCCATCTCCGGCTGCACGCCGTCCAGCACGGTGGGCCCCATCCAGTGGCCGTTCGCGTACGGGTCGCCCACGGGGCGCCTGCCGCGGCCATCCAGCAGCACGCGCGCGCCGTCCGCCTGCGCCTTGGCGATGGCCGTCTCCAGCCGGCTCACCGCGCCCCGGTCGATGAGCGCGCCCATGCCCGGCCCCAGCTCCAGCCGCGCCGCGCGCCGGACGATGTCATCCACCAGCGGCTGCACGTCCCCCACGGCGAGCATCACGCTGGCCGCCATGCAGCGCTGGCCCGCGCAGCCGGTGAACGAGTCCACCACCGCCTGCGGCGTGAGGTCCGGATCCGCGTCCGGCACGACGATGAGGTGGTTCTTCGCGCTGCCCAGCGCCAGCACGCGCTTGCCGTGGCGGCTGCCCTCCACGTACAGGTGCCGCGCCACCGGGGACGAGCCCACGAAGGCCAGCCCCTTCACGTCCGGGTGCGCCACCAACGCCTCCACGGCGTCCTTCGCGCCGTGCACGATGGAGAAGACCCCGGGCGGGTAGCCCGCCTCCACCATCAGCTCGCCCAGCGCGGTCGCGGTCAGCGGCACCTTCTCCGACGGCTTGAGGATGAAGGCGTTGCCCACCGTGACGGCGATGGGGAACATCCACAGGGGCACCATCGCGGGGAAGTTGAACGGGGTGACGCCGGCGACGACGCCCAGCGGCTCGCGGCGGTATTCACAGGTGACGCCCCGGCTCACCTCCAGGTGCGCGCCGCCATCCAGGTTCTGGAGCGACAGGGCGAAATCACAGACCTCCATCCCCTTGAGCAGGCCCGCGCGGCCCTCCGCCACCGTCTTGCCGGACTCACTGGCGGCCAGGTGCGCGAGCCGCTCCAGGTGCGTCTCCAGCAGCGCGCGGAAGCGGTGCAGGAAGTGGGTGCGCTCGCGCAGCGGAGCGCTTCGCCACCCCTGGGCCGCGGCCTTCGCGGCCTCCACCGCCTCGGCGACGCCGGCGGCGGTCGTCAGCGGCACCTGGCCGATGACCGCGCCCGTATACGGACTGCGAACCTCTTGCGCCGCCACCCCGCTGGGAGAGACCCACTCTCCACCCACGAGATTGCGACAAGAGACCACGCTCTCGGGAAACCGAACAAAGGACACGCGCACCCCCCCGGTGTTGCGTGACAAATGGACGGCAAGGATAGACGCAAACCCGGAAGGCAGGGCAAGCCGGGCGGATGCGACGGTGTCCTCGCCTGATCGGAAGCGATGGATCTCCCCATGTTGCTGTGTCGCAAAGCCGACCGATGCGCGAGGGGTGCGTTCACCCGCCCGGGTGCGTCAACGTGCGCGCCGCGGCCCGTCAGGCCTGCGAGAGCATCCGCTGGTGCCGCTCCGACAGGGCGGCGGTGTCGGTGGTGGCGCGCAGCTCCGCGATGGCGGTGGCGTCGTCCGTGTCGGGGTTGAGGCCCATGCAGATGGCCTCCAGGTACAGCTCCAGCGACAGCAGGAAGCGGGAGTCGGCGGTGAGCGGGTCGCCCTGCTCGCGCATCAGCTCACCGTCCTCGCGCACCAGCTTCGCGAGCATCCGCACACGCGACGCGGTGCCCAGCAGCCGCGAGGTGGACTCGGCGTCCGCGAGGATGAGCGTGCCGTACTCCATGCCCAGCACGGTGAGGGCCGTCTCCCGGATGAGGGTGCGCGCGTCCCCGTACCGCTTCTCCTTCCGGGCCTTGAGGACGCTGGAGATGGCCGCCACGAACTGCTCGATGGCGCGCTCGATGAAGTCCTTGCGGAGGGACATGAGGACGACACGCTAAGCCCGTCTGGAGGCGCATGCACCTTTCCCACCCCGAAGGAGATGGGACCCGTTGGGTTTCACGAGTTTTCATGTTCTGGGAGTGACAGCGGGGTGTCCGCGGAACGCACCGCCGGTGCTCGTGTTCCCACCCGAGAGGATGGCCCGCGGCGCCCCCGCCGACACCCGGGCGCGGCGGAGCCTGGAGGCCTGAATCACGGCGCGTCGTGCTTCCGTGATTCCCAGTACACGCGCCGCGCGGGCACGGAGACGAGCTGCCGCTCCGGGTAGCGAAGCGCGGTCAGCTTCCCTCCGAACACGCAGCCGGTGTCCAGACAGAGCGTGTCGTGGACCCACTCCGCCTCCGTCACGGAGGTGTGGCCGTACACGACCATCGCCTGTCCCCGGTAGTGCTCCGCCCAGTCGGCGCGCACCGGCAGGCCATAGGCGTCCGCTTCGCCCGTCGTCTCACCGTAGAGCGCGAAGTCGCGCGCCTCGGGGCTGTCGCGGCCATGCATCCGCTCCTTGAGGCCCGCGTGCGCCACCACCAGCCGGCCTCCGTCCAGCACGCAGTGCGTGGGCCTGTGCTCGATGAAGTCCGCCACCTCCCGAGCGAAGTCCGGCGGCTCGCGCTCCAGCTGCTCCAGCGTCACCGCGAGCCCGCGCCCTACCCGCACGTCCTTGCCACGCAGCTTCTTGAGCAACTTGATTTCATGATTGCCCGGCACGCACAGCGCCTGCCCCGACGACACCATCCCCATCACCAGCCGCAGCACGTCCGTCACCCCGGGGCCCCGGTCCACGAGGTCTCCCAGGAACACCGCCTTGCGCCCCGGCGGTCCGCCCACGTCGAAGCCGCGCGCTCCGTCCGGGCGCGGTTCGACGGCGTAGCCCAGCTTCGTCAGCAGGTCCTTCAGCTCGTCGAAGCACCCGTGGATGTCGCCGATGATGTCGAAGGGGCCGCGCTCGTCGTGGAGGTGGCCGGGCACCGGCCGACGCTCGAACGCCACCGTGTCCACGGCCTCCGGCGTGAGCACGTGCACGTGCCGGAGGCCTTCCTTCGCCAGCCCCTTCAGCGCGCTCTGGAGCTGCTGCACCTGGTTGCGCAGGGCGCGAGGTGACGAAGCCGCTCCGGCGCGGGACCGGTTTCGCTCCAGACAGAGCGCCTCCGGCGTGTCCAGCACCACCGCCACCAGGGGCACGTGGTGTTCACGCGCCAGGGTCACATACCGCCTGCGCGACTCGGCGCTCAGGGGAACACCGTCGATGACGGTGCACGCGCCTCGCGCCAGCCTTCGCGCGACGTCCTCGAACAGGGCGGGGTCATTGCTGGCCCCGGACCGCACGTCCTCGGGTGGAAAGTGCGCGCGCGCGAGGGTGGACTTGCCGGCGCCGGACGGGCCGATGAGCAGCACGAGCGATTGCTCGGGGATGGGAATCTTCATGGTGGGGACACCGGGTGGAGGGTCGGCGCCCCTTTCGGGGCAGGACGCACGCTGTCACTCCCGCGCGCGACCCCGTCCGGCGCCCGGGTCACGCGAGCCTTCGCGGACCCTCTGGCATCGGACGGGATGCCCCCACTACGCGGGAACGCGTCCCCGCCTGACACGCGTCACTTCAAGGGCAGCACGAAGGCTTCCAGGAACACTTCCGGGCGCTCGAGGTCGCCGGCCGGCGTGCGCTGGTAGCCGCGCCCCTGGTACATGCGCGCGACCCCTGTCGCGCCCCGGCGCACATGGAGGGAGATGGCGTCCATGCCCCAGCGCTTCGCGAGGACCTCTGTCTCCGCGAGCAGCGGCTGCGCCAGTCCCTGACCGTGGAAGCGCACCGACGTGGCCAGCGCCCGCAGGTCCGCCGTTTGGGGGAGCCACGCCTCGGAGCCGGGCGCACCGGGCGGATACAGGGCCACCGTGCCCGCGACCTCGCCGTCCACCTCCGCCACCAGGATGGTGCACACCTCGCGGCGCGAGGCCACGTCGCGCAGGAACGCCTTGCGCTCCTCGGAGTAGACGACCTCCGGCAGCTTCTTCGCGTACTGCGTCATGTAGGCGTCCACCAGGAGATCGCCAATCGCCTTGTCGTCTTCGGGCCGCGCCTCGCGAATGACCGCCCGCTTCACCACGTCCGTGCTCATGCGCCGCCCTCTAGCATGACGGCCCGGAGCCCGCCTCCCGCATGCGAGGCCGGCTGCCGCGCGTCCAGGCCGCCGTCTCCTGGCACGCGCCGCTCGTTCCAGCCCGATGTGTCCCGTCCACCCACCACGCCCCTCCTGCGTCCAAGCAGGCGGCCCCAGCCTGGGGCACCTCACGGACGCTCCGCCCCGGCTCACAGGAAGTCGCCGATGAGCCACGGCAGCTCCTCGCCCAGCTTCTGCAGCAGACCGCGCCGCTTCCAGCCCTGCCAGTGGACCTCCGCCGAGTGCGTGAGGTCCTGCTCGAAGGAGGCCGCCAGCTCCTCCGCCAGCACGGGGTCCTCCACCATCAGCGAGCCCTCATCGGTGTGATTGAGCGCCAGCGGATCCATGTTGGTGGAGCCCACGACGCTGAGCATGTCGTCCGCGACCAGCGTCTTGGCGTGCAGCATCGACATCTCGTACTCCCAGATGCGCACACCGCCCTCCAGGAGCCTCGCGTAGGACGCGCGCTGAGCCGCGCGCACGGGCGCCACGTCGTGGTAGCGGCCGGGCACCAGCACGCGCACGTCCACGCCCTGGCGAACCTTCTCGATGAGCATGTCGCTGATGGCCTCCGACGGGATGAAGTACGAGTTGGCGATCCACAGCCGGTGCTTCGCGAACGCGATGGACAGCAGCCACATCCTCGACGCCTCCGACAGGAAGCGGTGGCTGGTGCTGGCGACGAAGCAGGCCCGCGCGTCGCCCGCCGGGGCCAGCTCCGGGAAGGACTCCGGGGGAAGGAAGTCGCCGCCGGACTCCTGCCAGTTCCGCGCGAAGGCCGTCTGCATGCCGCGCACGACGGGGCCTCGCACGCGCACGTTGGTGTCGCGCCAGGTCATCGCCGCGTCGCCGTTGCCCAGCCAGCTGCGCCAGACGCCGAACCCGCCGGTCAGCGCGACCTCGCCGTCGCGGATGACCATCTTGCGGTGCATGCGCGCGCGGATCCGCGACGCGTCCAGGGACGCCACCGCGCCCTGGTACGGACGGTAGATGCGCACATCGCAGCCCGCGTCCGCGAGCACGGGGGCCACGGCCTCGAAGTTCACGCTGCCCAGCGGATCCACGATGATGCGGCACTGCACGCCGGCCCTGCGCTCGCGCAGCGCGACGAGCAGCCGGTCCGACGGGATGCCCGGGCGCCAGATGTAGCTGGCGATGTGGATGCTGGAGCGGGCGGCGCGGATCTCCTCCTCGATGACGTCGAAGATGCGCCCGTTCTGCACCAACTCCACGCCGTTGCCCGGCTCCATGGGCATGCCCAGGGTCTGCGCGATGGCGACCTCCCGCGCCACCGGGTCCTCCGGCAGCGCGCGCAGGCGCAGGTCCTGTCGGTGGTTCGGGTAGGGACACCCCGCGGCGAGCAGGGCGAACAGGAGGGGCCAGACCAGCCGCACGGCCCCCAAGCTAGGGCAGCCCCCCGCCCCGCGCATCCGCCGCGTGCGACAGAGTCACGGAAGCGAATGGATGCGCCCGGACACCGTCCACCCGTCGACGGTTGAAGGGCGTGGGGTCAACGGCCGGTGGTGCCGGACGCGCCGCATGCGCACTGCTGGGAGCGGGCATCGGCAGGGAATCCGCGCGAGGAGAGCGGACACGGCATGGGGCAACGGGGGAAGCGACCGGCACGGAGCGCGGGAGGACGGGCCCTCCTGCTGGCGGGATGGCTGGGAGCACCGGCCGCGCTCGGTTCGGCGCGCACGCAGACATTCGAGATGCTGGATCCACCCGAAGCGCATGAGACCGAGACATCCACGCGGGCCGGTGGTCCAGCGGACTCGCTGTTCGTGGAGGCGACGCAACCATCCACGGCCGCCACGCCATCCACTTCGTCAGCGCATGCGACGCAGCCACCCACGACCGCCACGCCATCCACTTCGTCGGCGCATGCGACGCAGCCGCCCACGACCGCCACTCCCAATCTGTCATCGCGGCATGAGGCGGAAACATCCGCGCGCGCCCCCGAGCACTCCGCACCCGAGCCACCACCTCCGCTGGATCCCCTCGTGTCGGACGCGCCATTCCGCGGGCCTCCGCTGCCCACCGTGCCACAGCGCCCGCTGCGTCCGTTCATTCCGCACGGTGAGCCCGACACGGAGGCGCGGCTGTCCGGGGGAACCTGGGTCGCGCATGGCGGACTCACGCTCCTGCCCCTGGGCGGCGTCTGGGCCGCGACCCGCGTGGGCGGCGACACCCGCCTGGGCGCCACCGCCGCGGAGGCCGCCGCGGGCACCCTGCTCGCTTCACTTCCCGGCAGGTTCCTCTTCGTCCACCCCTCGTATCCCCAGGGCCGGTGGCTCGAACTGGAAGTGGGCGCGTTCGGCGCCGCCATGGTCGTCACGCCCCCCATCGCCGCGCTCGGCACCTGGGGCATGGGAGAGGTCGCCTTCGGGAACAGCGAACGGCCCGGCCGCGCGTACCTGGGCGCGCTCGGAGGCGCGACCGCGGGGATGCTGCTCGGCATCGCCGCGCACGAGGGCTTGCGCCACCTGGCCGGCTCCAGCGAACGGCTGGACACCCTCCGCCGCTACCTCGCGCTGTCCCTCATCGGCACCGGCGCCACCGTGGGCTACCAGTGGATCCGCACCCCCACCGGCCGGCGTTGATCCATCGCCTCGCCATCCCGCGCTTCCATGCGCACCGCGGACCCGGCGCCCGTTCGCCAGCCGCCCCGCACCGCGAGCCCAGGCCCCGTGCACCGTGTCGCGTCAGCGCAGCGCGAACCTCTTCCTGTAATCACCCGGAGACAGCCCCGTGCGAGCCTTGAAGCGGCGGCGGAACGACGTGGTGTCCGCGTAGCCGATGGCCTGGGCGATGTCCTCCACGGTGCGCGGCGTGGTCTCCAGGAGCCGCCGGGCGGCCTCGATGCGCAAGCGCTGGACGTAATCCAAGGGCGTATCCCCCGTGGCCTTGCGGAAGCGGCGCAGCAACGTGCGTTCGCCCAGGCTCGCGGCCATGGCCGCGCCCGCCAGCGTCACCGGGCCCAGCAGGTGCGCCTCCAACCACTCCTGGGCGCGCAGCACGGCGGCGTCGCCGTGGTCCCGATGCGCGGCGCGCACCGCCTCGGGCGCCTGGAAGCGGCGGCCGGGCTCCACCAGGAGCATCCTGGCGCAGAGCGCGGCCAGCTCCGGTGACACCTGCTTCGCGACCAGATGCAGGCAGAGGTCCAGGCAGGCGGTGATGCCTCCCGTGGTGAGCACGTCGCCGTTGTCCACCACCAGCAGCTCCGGCTTGAGCGACACGCACGGGTAGCGGGCCGCGAAGTCCCGGGCCAGCCCCCAGTGGGTGGTGGCCTCCCGCCCCTCCAGGAGCCCCGCCTCCGCGAGCAGGAAGGCCCCCGCGCACACCGCCGCCAGCTTCGCGCCTCGCGTGTGCTGTCCCGCCAGCCAGTCCGTGGTGGAGCGCTCCGCCATGCATCGCTCCAAGCTGCCCACCAGCGCCGGGATGAGGACGACGTCGAAGCGCTCCGTGGGGGCGGGCACCCGCGCGGCGCCCAGCTCCAGGCCGTGGAAGTCGCGCACGGGACCGGGGAGCGGCGCGACGAGCTCCGCCGCGAAGGGTTCTCCCTGGCCCTGGTCGCGGCTCAGGAGGTTGGCCATGGCGAACACATCCAGCGGGCCCGCCACGCTGGAGGCCACGCAGCCCTCCAATGCCAGCACCGCGACGCGGATCGACGAGGACTCGACAGGCATGTCCGCTTGTCGGTTTCCGCCCTGGATTTGTCAATCCAGCCACTCCCGCGGGCGCGCGGGCCCGGGTATTCGGCCTGACACCGCATCACGACTCGCGTGAAGGAGGACGTCCGTGGAGAACGCCGCGCTGCTGCTCATCGACATCCAGAATGACTATTTCCCCGGAGGGCGCTTCGAGCTGCACCAGGCCGACGCCGCGGCCACCCAGGCCCGCGCGGCCCTGGACTTCTTCCGCGAGCGAACCCTGCCAGTCCTCCACGTGCGCCACGAGTCGCCGCAGCCAGGGGCCACGTTCTTCCTGCCGGGGACCCCAGGCGCGGAGCTTCATCCCCGGGTCGAGCCCCGGCCGGGCGAAGCGGTCGTGCTCAAGCACTTCCCCAACAGCTTCCGGCAGACGGACCTCCAGGAGCGCCTGCGGGCCCTGGAGGTGAAGCACCTGGTGGTCGTGGGGATGATGACCCTCATGTGCGTGGATGCCACGGTGCGGGCCGCCGCGGACCTGGGCTACACGGTCACGGTGCTCCAGGACGCCTGCGCGGCCCGGAGCCTGGAGTTCCAGGGCCAGACCGTGCCCGCGCCCCAGGTCCACGCCGCGTTCCTGGCGGCCCTGGGCATGGGCTACGCCCAGGTCCAATCGACCGCCGACTTCCTGGCCGGGGCCGGACGCGGACCGTGATGCACGCAGGCCCCACCCGCCAGAGCGCGGGGCGGGGCCCTCTTCATGGCGCGGAGGCCTACTCCGTGCGCATCGCCTCCACGGGGTCCAGCTTCGCCGCGCGCGCCGCCGGGTAGATGCCGAACGCCAGCCCCACCCCGCAGCTCATCACCAGCGACACCACCACGGACCACATGGGGACCTCCGTGGGCAGGCGGATCATCCACCGGGCCAGGTACGACAGGCCCACGCCCAGGCCCACGCCCAGCGCGCCGCCGACGAGCGACAGCACCACCGCCTCCAGCGCGAACTGCGCGAGGATGCGGTAGCGCTTCGCCCCCAGCGCCTTGCGGATGCCAATCTCCCGCGTCCGCTCCGTCACCGCGACCAGCATGATGTTCAGGATGCCGATGCCGCCCACCAGCAGCGACAGGATGCACACGCCGAAGCTGGCCGCGGACACCGCCTTGGAGAGGTTGTTGAACATCTCCGTGGCGCTCGCATTGGAGTAGATGAAGAAGTCGTCCGGTTCGTCCGGCTTGAGCCCGTGGCGGCGGCGCATCAGCAGCGTCACCTCGTCCTGGGCCCGCTGCAGCACGTCCGCGGAGTGCGCCTGGATGCTGACGCGGAAGTCGCGCACGCCGAACATGGCCGCGAACGTGGACAGGGGAATCATCGCCTGGTTGTCCTGGCTGCCGCCGCCCAGGAACCCACCCCGGCGCTTGAGGGTGCCCACCACCTGGAAGGTGCGCCCCAGCAGCCGGAACTCACGGCCCAGCGGGTCCAGGCCGGGATAGAGCGTGTCCGCCAGGTCCGCGCCAATCACCGCCACCCGCCGCCCGTCCACGAACTCCGTGTCGGTGAAGGGCCGTCCGGTGGCGATGCCCACCGCGTTCGTCTGGAAGTACTCCGGCGTGCCCGCCCAGACGTTCACGTTGGCGCGCGACTCGCGCTCCGACGTGGAGGCCTTCTGGCCGCCCTTGGAGTCCTCCCCCGCCGCCTGCGCGATGGACGGCTGCGTGCGGATGGCGTCCAGGTCCGCGTAGGTGAAGCGCGGCCGGCGCGCCAGCTCCGCGACCGACAGCTGCCCCTGTCCGAAGGGCAGCCGCTGGGCCTGGAAGCAGTCGCTGCCCAGCTCCGACATCTGGTCGTTCACCTGGTTCCGCAAGCCCTCGATGAGGGACATCATGGACACCACCGTGGTGACGCCAATGACGATGCCCAGGAGCGTCAGGAACGAGCGCAGGGGGTTGGAGCGGAACGTCCCGAACGCCAACCGCACCGTGTCCCAGAATGCCATCCACATCGCGAAATCTCCCGCTCCCGCCTAGTCGTGGCGAAGCGCTTCCACGGGGTCCAGGTTCGCGGCCCGCGCCGCCGGCCAGATGCCGAACAGCAGGCCCACCATCGCGGAGAAGCCCACGCCCAACGCCACCGTCAGCGGCTGCACCGCCGCCGCCAGGGGCGTCAGGTAGTTCACCAGCCACGCCAGCCCCATGCCCACCGCGGTGCCCAGCGCGCCGCCCACCGCGGACACGCTGGCCGCCTCCATGAGGAACTGGAAGATGATGGTGTGCTTGCGAGCCCCCAGCGCCCGCCGCACGCCAATCTCCCGCGTCCGCTCACGCACGGACACCAGCATGATGTTCATGATGCCGATGCCGCCCACCAGCAGCGTGATGAGCCCCACGCCCGTGGCCGCGCCGTAGAGCGCGCCCGTCAGCTGCGCGTACATGTTGGCCAGCTGATCCGGCCGGTTGATGGCGAAGTCGTCCGGCATGCCGGGCTTGGTCTTGCGCTCGCGGCGCAGCGTCTCCGTGAGCCGGTCCTGCACGCGGGGCACGTTCTCCTGCGCGTCCACCGCGAGCACCAGGTTCACGTCCCGCTGGGTGCCGAAGTGCCCCTGGAACGAGGGGTAGGGCAGCATCGCCACCATGTCCACGTTCTGCCCCAGCACCGTGCCGCGCTCCACGATGACCCCCGAGACGCGGTAGGGGCGGCGGTCCACGAGGACGCGGTGGCCCACGGGGTTGATGCCCGGGAAGAGCACCTTGGCCACCTCCGCGCCAATCACCACCACCGCGGAGCGGTTGTCCACGTCCGACTGGGTGATGAAGCGCCCGCTCGCCATCTCCACCGAGGACGTCAAGGCGTATTCGGGGCTGGTGCCCATGGTCTGCACGGAGGCGAGCTTCCGGTTCTGGAAGGCCACCTCCGCGACGACGAACATCATGGGCGCCACCGCGACCACGTGCTCGGAGCTGGCGCGCAGCGGCTCCACCAGGTCCACCGAGAGCGTCTTGCGGTTGCGGTACGCCCACCAGTCCCCGTTCATCACCCAGGGGAACTTGGACACCTGCAGCGTGTTGGAGCCAATCTTGTCGAGCTGCTCCGCGAACGAGCTGTTCAACCCCTGGATGATTCCAACGATGGCCAGCAGCGTGCACACGCCCACGCCAATGCCCACCGTGGTGAGCACCGTCCGCAGCCGGTTGGAGCGCAGCGAGGTCAGCGCGATGCGCGCCCCCTCCCACACGTCGACCCGGAAGTTCACGAAACCACCCCTTCACGCTGGAGGCCACGCGGCCCCCGCGCCGGGACGGACCCCGGCGGGCGGTCCGCGTCAGGCACTCTACGCACAGGAGGGCCGCCCATTGCACGCGGCCTTCTCGGGGAGGCTTTCGCGGCGGGGATTTCCCGTTTCAGGGCGGCGCGGCCACCGTGTCGCCCGCCAGGCGCGCACCCGGGCCGTGACCTGCTTTAGGAGGGAGGGCGGCCAGGCAGGCGCGCATGGCCCGTGCCCCACCGCGTCCCCAGATTCGCGCGGACGCACGCGTGAGCGCGTGCCCACGCGCCCATGGCCGAGCTCGCCGCCGACACCGCTCCGGACTCCCGCGCCGCCCCGGCGTCCGAGCGGTTCAGCCGCTCGCAGAAGGCCTTCACGCTGGCGGGGGCCCTGCTGGGGCTGCTGCTGGCGGCGCTGGACCAGACCATCGTGGCCACCGCGGGCCCCACCATCCAGGCGGACCTCCACATCGCGCCAGAGCACTACCCGTGGCTCACCACCGCGTACCTGGTGGCCTCCACGATGATGGTGCCGGTGTGGGGCAGGCTGTCGGACCTGCTGGGCCGCCGCGCGGTCCTGGTGGCGGGCATCACCGTGTTCCTCACCGGCAGCTTCCTGTGCGGCGCGTCCCGCTCCACCCTCACGCTCATCCTCTGCCGCGCGGTGCAGGGCCTGGGCAGCGCGGCGCTCTTCACGGGGTCACTGGCGGTGGTGGCGGACCTGTTCCCGCCGCGCGACCGGGGCAAGTACCAGGGCCTCTTCGGCGCGGTGTTCGGCCTGTCCAGCGTCATTGGCCCGCTGGCCGGCGGCTTCATCACCGACACGATGGGCTGGCACTGGGTGTTCTTCATCAACCTGCCGGTGGGCGCGCTCGCGCTGGCGCTCATCTTCCTGCGCATGCCTCCGCTCAAGCCCGCGGGCGTCCGCGGCGGCAGCCTGGATGTCCCGGGCGCGCTCGCGCTGGCGCTGGGCGTGGTGCCGCTGCTCCTGGCGCTCAGCCTGGGACGCGGGACGGGGATGCACCGGGCGGGCGGCTTCGCGTGGGGGTCCACGCCCATCCTCGGGCTGTTCGCGCTGTCCGCGGTGGGCCTGGGGCTCTTCGTCTGGCGCGAGCGCCGCGCGAAGGAGCCGCTGCTGGACCCGTCCCTGTTCCGCCTGCGCGCGTTCTGGGCGGGCAACGCGGCGGTGTTCACCATTGGCGCGGTGTTCCTGGCGTCCGTCACCTTCCTGCCCCTGTTCATGGTCAACGTGGTGGGGCTGTCGGCGACGCACTCGGGGCTGACGCTGACGCCGCTGACCCTGGGCGTGGTGGCGGGCAACGTGCTGTCCGGGCAGTGGGTGTCGCGGCTGGGGCGCTACAAGGCGCTGATGGTGGGCGCGCTCCTGTTCCTGATGGGCGGCTTCGCGGTGATGGGCTTCACGCTGACGCCGGACTCCAGCCAGGCCGAGGTGACGGTGAAGATGGTGCTGGTGGGCCTGGGCCTGGGCCCGTCCATCCCGCTCTACACCGTGGCCGTGCAGAACGCGGTGCCGCCCCAGCGCATCGGCGTGGCCACCTCCGCGACGACCTTCTTCCGGCAGCTGGGCATGACGGTGGGCGTGGCGCTGCTGGGCACCGTGTACGCGGGCACGCTGGGCCGGGAGATGCGCGCGCGCACGCAGCAGGCCACGCAGGGGCTGCCCCCGGACGTGCGGCAGGAGCTCCAGGCGGCGGCCCCGGGGAGCCTGGGCGGCGAGGGGGCCCCCCAGGGACAGCGCTTCCAGCCCGGGCCGGTGAAGGACTCGCTGCGCCAGGGCTTCGACGCGGAGCGGCGGCGGGCGGAGGGGCCCCAGGCCCGCGCGGACGTGGACGCGGACGAGGCCCGCGCGCTGTCCACCGTGGACGCCGTGGCGCGAGCGCTCAAGGAGTCCTTCACCCTCGCGACGATGGCGGTGTACCGCCTCGCCATCCTCATCACCCTGGGGGCCCTGCTCTTCACGCTGCTGCTGCCGGAGCTGCCGCTGCGGCGCGGCGGGACGGGCAGGGCCGTGGCGGAATAAGCCCCCCGCGCCTACTTCTTCGCCGGCGGCGTCTCCGACTCCGGCGCGGTGGGACGCGCGAGCACGCCCGGCGCCTCCGCCAGCGCGTACGCCATCCACGTGACGGCGGCGGCGCTGCGCGACAGGTCCTGGGGATCCACCTTGTCCAGCGTGTCCGCCATGGAGTGGTGCACGTCGAAGTAGCGGCTGCTGTCCACGCGCACGCCCACGAAGGGCACGTGCGCGGGCTCCATGGGGCTGAGGTCCGCGCCCGTCGCGTGCCCCACCAGGAAGGTGGCCGCGCCCAGGCCCTCCAGCGGCGAGAGCCACGGCCGCAGCAGCGCCTCTCCGCCCGGGCCCGCGTGCAGGCTCACGCCCAGGGGGCGCCCTCCGCCCGAGTCCATCTCCAGCGCGGCCACGTGCTTCGGCAGCTCCTTCGCGTGGGCCTCCGCGTACGCCCGGCCGCCGCGCAGGCCGTTCTCCTCGTTCATGAACAGCACCACGCGCACCGTGCGCCGGGGCGCCTGGGGCAGCTTCGCCAGCAGCCGCGCCGCCTCCATCACCATCACCACGCCCGCGCCGTCGTCATGCGCGCCCGTGCCCACGTCCCACGAGTCCAGGTGCGCGCCCAGCAGCACCACCTCGTCCGGCTTCTCCCGGCCCCGCACCTCCGCCACCACGTTGGACGAGTCCGCGTCCGGCAGCTCCGAGCAGCCCAGCACCAGCCGCACCTTCACCGTTCCGCCCTGGAGCATCCGGTGCAGCGTCAGCGCGTCCTCCACCGACACCGCCGCGGCGGGCAGGCGCACCCCGCCCTCGTCGAAGCGCGTGGCCCCCGTGTGCGGCGTGCGCAGCGACGCCGTGGCCAGCGAGCGCACCAGCGCGGCCACCGCGCCCTGCTTCGCCGCCGCCGCCGGGCCCCGGCCGCGCAGCCCCGCGAAACGGCCATAGTCCGCCGCCTCCGACATCGTATGGTTGAAGAAGACGATGCGGCCCTTCACCTTGTCCCCCAGCGCCGCCAGCTCCTCCAGGGAGCCCACCTCCACCACCTCCGCGGTGAGGCCCTCCGGCGGCGTGGGCGCGCTGCCCCCCAGCGCCAGCAGCGCCAGCGGCAGGCCGCGCGTGCGCTCGGAGGCGACGATCTCGCCGTGCTCCTCCCCGCGCACCCAGCGCGGCACCTTCACCGGCTCCTTCCACGCCTTCACCCCGTCCGCCTGGAACGCGCGCAGGGCCCACTGCACCGCCGCCTCCGCGGACTCGGAGCCCGACAGGCGCGGCCCCACCCCGTCCGTCAGCTCCTCCAGCCGCGCGTACGCGTGCCCTTCCGTGAGCGCGGGCCCCACCAGGCGCGCCGCCGTGGCCTGCTGCGCGGCGCTCAGCTTCGAGGCCACGGGCGCCACCGCCTTCACGGCGCTGGTGGCGGGGGACTTCGGCGCGGGCTCCTGGGAGGGCGCGGCGGCGGGGGACTGCGGTGCGGGCGACGCCGCGGTGAGCAGGCGGAGGGCCAGCGAGACGGGCAGGACGAACGCGGACGTGGACACTCGAAGCCTCGACGGGACCAGGAGGATGAAGGCGGGGGGTGGAAGTCCCAGGGGCCACCGCGCGCCGAGAGGGGGAACGCGGCGCGCGGGGCTCAACTGGGACGTCACGCACCGGTTCCGCGGTTGGGGAACGCGAGGCCCGGTACATACGCCATCTTCCAAGAAGAAGAGGACGTGCGTGCATTCTTTAAAGAAATTCTTCGCACCGTCAAGGCAGGAAGTGAGCATTGCGACCTCCGGGCGATGTGAGTGTTGGTGACTCTCCGCTACGCAGGACGTCCCATGGCCCCACCCCTTCCCGGGCGACCCGACACATCGTGCCAGAGCCTGGAGGCCCTGGCCGAGCAGCTGTCCGCCCGTGATTTCGGTCGCTTGGAGGATGACGCGCTGCCCTCGCTGCTGCTCGCGGTGCACGGGCGGGACTTCACGCGGGACTTCCGGGAGGAGTTCGGCACGGAGGACGACTGGGCGCAGGCGCTGGGGCGGACCGCGCGGGCGGTGCGTGGCGCCTTCGACTTCCTCCGCCAGGACGCGGGCATCCCGCACCTGAGCCTCCTGCCCCGGCCGGAGGTGCTGCCGCTGCTGTCCCGGTTCTTCCACCTGCACCCCCAGCCTGGTCCCGACTCCCGCGCGCGGCTGTCGTACTGGCTGTGGCGCCGCGCCCTCTTCGACACCGAGCGTTCACCGCCCGACGCCGAGGCCCGCGCGAGCCTCGCGGTCCTCACCACGGACGCGGACGCCTCCGTGCGCGCGCTGCTCCACCGGGTGGGCCCTCCGCCGCCGCGCGGCTGGGAGCGCTATTCGCAGCCGGGCATGGCGGGGCTCGCGTCGGTGGCGGACCGGGTGGAGGCCAACGCCCTGTTGGCGCTGCGGCCCCGGCACCTGCTCACCGGCGCCCTGCTGGAGCCCGGCCCGCTGCTGGAGATCCAGGGCGCGGTGGCCTTCCTGCCCGTGTTCCCCCCACCCCTGTCGGGGCTCCCTCCCGCCCCCGGTTCGGGGAGCGCCCTGCAGCTGACCCTGGCGAACCAGTTCTTCCACCCGGTGCTCGCGCCAGGCAGGTCCCTGCTGGGGCTGGTGCGCGCTGGCGCGGTTCCCCCCGCGGTCTTCCCCAGCCATGCCCTGTCGCCCGACGCCCTGGCCGCCCTGCGTCAAGGCGACGGAGCGGACTTCCTCGCGCGCCGCCGGGACGCGCTCGTCGCCCACATCCGGGCGTTCATCCAGGCGCGGACGGGCGCGGACGCCGAGGAGGAAGTTCCGCCTCCGGAGGAATGAACCCCTGGGAAATCGCCGTTGCCCACCCTGGAGGACCCGGGTCACAGTTCCCGCGCTGAAGGTCGCCCCACCGACCCGGTCCCCCGTCCATGAGCCTGCCCCCTTCCGACACCGAACAGGCCTTGAAGGCCGAGGTCGAACGTCTGCGGCATCGCTTGCGCGCCGCGGGCCTGGAGTCCTCCACCGACGCGGCGCCCACCGGGCCGGACGCCGCCGCCACGCCCCTGTTCGACGGGGAGCGGCTGGCGGCGCTCTTCCAGCAGGCCGGGGTGGGCATCGCGCAGGCGGACCTGGAGGGCACGTTCCAGCTGGCGAACCAGCACTTCCGCGACATGTTGGGGCGCTCGCTCGAGGACGTGCTGGGGCGTGACCTGCTGGACTTCACGCACCCGGAGGACCGCGCGCGCGACGCCACCCTGTTCCGTCGCCTGGTGGAGACGGGCGAGCCCTTCGTCGTGGAGAAGCGCTACCTGCGGCCGGACGGCCGCGTCATCTGGGCGCGCAACCACGTCGCGCTGGCGAGGGACGCGGCGGGACGGCCCTCCTTCGCCGTCTGCGTCTCGCGGGACATCACCCAGGCGCGGGAGGACGACGAGCGCCTGCGCGTGAAGCACGAACAGCTGCGGCTGGCGCAGGAGGCGGGCGGCATCGGCGTGTTCACGCTCGACATCGCCACCCACCTGCTGACGGTGACGCCGGAGTTCTGCCGGCTGTACGGCGTGCCGCTCACGGACACCGTGCCCGCGGCGGACATCGAGGCGCTCGTGCTGGAGGAGGACCGGCCCCTGACCTCCAACGCGCGCACCCGGGCGGCGGGCCAGGTGACCCCTTCGGTGGAGTACCGCGTCCGCCGGCTGGACACCGGGGAGGTGCGGTGGATCGCCCGCCGGGCGTCGCTCGTGCACGACGCGGCGGGCCGGCCCGCGCAGCTCATCGGCGTCACCCAGGACGTCACCGACCGCCACCACTCCGAGGACGCGCTGCGCGCGGCGAACGAGCGCGTGCAGCTGGCGCTGAGCACCGAGGCGGTGATTGGCACCTGGGTGTGGGACGTGCCGGACAACCGCGTCACCACGGACGCGCGCTTCGCGGACTCCTTCTCGTTGGATCCACTGCGAGCGCGCGAAGGCCTGCCCCTCGGCCAGTTCGTGGCGGCCATCCACCCGGAGGACCGGCCCGGGGTGGAGGCGGCCATCGCCCGCGCGCTGGAGACGGGGGGGACGTACCGCGCCGAGTACCGCGTGCGCCGCTCCGACGGGGTCTACCGCTGGGTGGAGGCGAGCGGTCACTGCGAGCGCAGCCGAGCGGGGGCGCCGCTGCGCTTTCCGGGCGTCCTGGTGGACATCGACGCGCGCAAGCGGGCGGAGCTGCGGCAGGCCGCGCTGCTGGAGATGGCGGACCGGCTGCGCGAGGCCGTGTCCGCGGAAGCCGCCGCGCGGCTCGCCATGGAGGTGGTGGGGCGGCTGCTGGGCGTGCCGCGCGCGGGCTACGGCACGGTGGACGCGGTGCATTCCCTGGTGCGGATGCATCCGAACTGGGTGGCTTCGCCGGACGTGGCACGCGTGGAGGGGGTGCACCGCTTCCTCGACTACGGCGTGTTCATCGAAGACCTCCTGAAGGGCGAGGTGGTGGCCATCCCGGACGTGAGGGAGGACCCGCGCACGGCCCCCCAGGCGGCCACCCTGGAGGCGATTGGCATCCGGGCGCTGTTCAACATCCCGCTGCTGGAGCACGGCCGGTTCGTGGCGGTGCTGTTCCTCCACGACACGCAGCCGCGCCCATGGACGGAGGATGAAATCGAGCTGGCGCGCAACGTGGCCGACCGGGTGTGGACGACGCTGGCGCGGCTCAAGGCGCTCTCGGAGTTGAAGCAGGCCAACGAGACGCTCGAGCAGCGCGTGGCGCAGCGCACGCAGGAGCGGGACCGGGTGTGGCGGCTGTCGCAGGACCTGCTGCTGGTGGCGGACCTGGAGGGCCGCTTCCTCAGCGTCAACCCCGCCTGGACGCGGACGCTGGGGTGGACGGAGGAGGAGCTGGTCGGGCGCACGAGCCAGTGGATGGAGCCGCCGGGCGCGCAGGAGCGGACGCGCGAGGAGGTCCGCCAGCTGGCGGAGGGCCACACGACGCTGCGCTTCGAGAACTCCTTCCGGACGCGGGACGGCCACTACCGGCACTTCTCTTGGACGGCGGTGCCCGCGCTGGAGGAGGGCCTGCTGTACGCCACCGCGCGCGACGTCACCGAGCAGCGGCGGACGGAGGAGCAGCTGCGGCAGTCGCAGAAGATGGAGGCGGTGGGGAAGCTGACGGGGGGCGTGGCGCACGACTTCAACAACCTGCTCCAGGTGGTGGGCGGCAACCTCCAGCTGTTGCAGCGCGACGTGGCGGGCAACGAGCGGGGACTGCAGCGGGTGCGCTCGGCGCTGGGCGCGGTGGAGCGCGGGGCGCGGCTGTCCGCGCAGCTGCTGGCGTTCTCCCGGCGGCAGCCGCTGGAGCCGCGCTCCTTGAGCCTGGGGCGGCTGGTGCGGGGCATGGACGACCTGCTGCGCCGCGCGCTGGGCGAGGACGTGGAGGTGGAGACGGTCATCAGCGGCGGGCTGTGGAACACGCTGGCGGATCCGCACCAGTTGGAGAACGTCATCCTCAACCTGGCCATCAACGCGCGGGACGCGATGAGTGGCAGCGGGAAGCTGACGCTGGAGTTGAGCAACGCGGCGCTGGACGACCACTACGCGCAGGCGCACCCGGAGGTGCTGGCCGGGGCGTACGTGTTGCTGGCGGTCTCGGACACGGGTGCGGGCATGGCGCCGGAGGTGATGGAGCGCGCGTTCGAGCCCTTCTTCACGACGAAGCCGGAGGGCCGGGGCACGGGCCTGGGGCTGAGCATGGTGTACGGCTTCGTGAAGCAGTCCGGTGGCCACGTGAAGCTCTACAGCGAGGTGGGGCACGGCACGACGGTGAAGGTGTACCTGCCGCGCGCCTTCCAGCCGGAGGCGCCGGTGTCGGAGGGGGTGACGGGGCCGGTGCAGGGCGGGAAGGAGACCATCCTCGCGGTGGAGGACGACGCGGACGTCCGGGCGACGGTGGTGGAGCTGCTGACGGAGCTGGGCTACCGGGTGCTGCGCGCGGTGGACGGAGAGAGCGCGCTGTCCATCCTGAAGAGCGGCGTCGCGGTGGACCTGCTCTTCACGGACGTGGTGATGCCAGGGCCGGTGCGCAGCCCGGAGCTGGCGCGGCAGGCGAAGGCGTTGCAGCCGGACATCGAGGTGCTCTTCACGTCGGGCTACACGGAGAACGCCATCGTGCACGGCGGCCGGTTGGATCCAGGCGTGAGCCTGCTGTCCAAGCCGTACCGGCGCGAGGACCTGGCGCGCAAGGTGCGGGCGCAGCTGGACCAGCGGCAGCAGCGGCAGTTGACGCCGAGGCTGGCGTGGCCGGAGGCGGCCGCGCGCGGGGAGTCGTCCGCGGCGCAGGAGTCCGCGCGGCGGATGCACGTGTTGCTGGTGGAGGACGACGAGGACATCCGCGCCTCCGCGAGGGAGCTCTTGGGGCTCCTGGGGCACGCGGTGATGTCGGTGGCGAGCGCGGAGGAGGCGCGGGTGGCGCTGGCGGCGGAGCCCTTCGACGTGCTCTTCACGGACGTGACGTTGCCGGGCATGTCGGGGGTGGACCTGGCGCGCGAGGTGGCGCTGCGAAAGCCCACCATGCGCATCATCATCGCGTCCGGGCACGGCCGCGCGGCGCTGGACGGGGATCCGCGGCAGTGGCTGGGCGTGGTGGTGCTGCCCAAACCCTACGCCCTCCCGCAGATCCAACAGGCCCTGGCCCAGGTGGCCGCGAAGCGCTGAGGCTCAGCGCTTCAGGGAGGCCAGCAGGCCTTCCGTGTTCCAGCGTTCGTGCTCGTCCAGGGACGGCAGGGACTCGCGGACCTCCACGAGCATGGCCTCCGCCTCGGGCAGGTCCGAGGGGGAGACCTTGGACGCCCAACGCCAGTACTCCGCGGCCACGTGAGCAAACATCCGCGTCCCCAACGGGTGCCGAAGACAAGCGCGCAGCGCGCCACGCACGACGCGCGGAGTCTGCTTCCAGTGCGCGGCACAGAAGAACGCCGTGTCCGCGAGATAGCGGTGAAGCGAGGCCGACGGCACCCGTCCCGCATGACGCCGCTCCACTTGCTTCAAGCCTGCCCTGAAGCGTGCCCAGTCCCTGGGCGCGAGCTCGGTCGCCTCTTCTACATCCCGGGTGAAGGCACGCCAGCTTGGATCCCGGAAAGGCGGATCATCGAACGCATCCCTTATCTTCGCGGGCATTTGATGGCTCTCGCATTCCAATTGTAGATGGCCACGGGCCAGAAGCCATTGGCCATACAGTAGGCCCGGCATGAATCACAGAGGCTCTCTCCCTCCACTCGCCCAGGTTCGCTGTCACCGCCAGCGTCCACGCAGCGAACGTAGTCCTCGGTGCAGGACCTCCTGACACGTTCGGCCTCATCCTTCCGTGCCTCTTCCGCTGATCCAGGGGGTGGCACCGGGTTGGGCGTCCGGGGGCGGGGCGGCTTCATCGCTTCAACCTGCTCGCACGCCGCCGCCGAACCTCCCTTGCACTGACAATCCACCGTGCTCACGCAGCCCGGCCCCGGTCCCGGCCCCAGGGACTGCCGGAGCTGCCGCGGGCCGCCAGCGCAGCCCGCGAGCCCACTCCACAGCAGCACGAGCCCTAATCGCATACCTGTTCATTGGCATGCGTGGAGGCCCGGGGGCTCCACCCCTCGTTGCCGTCCTTCTCGAAGAAGAACCTGACGCGCGTGCGCTGCCGCGTGCCCACCTCGTTCAGCGTGTTCGCGTCGTACAGCCGGCCGTTCACCATCGTGTAGCGCACCGTGCGGCTGTTGGAGATGTCCTCCAGCGGGTTGCGATCCAGCACCACCACGTCCGCCAGCTTCCCCACCTCCAGCGAGCCCAGGTCGCCGTCGATGCCCAGGTGACGCGCGCCGTTCAGCGTGCCCACGCGCAACGCCTGCATCGGCGTCATGCCGCCCTGCACGAACATCGCCAGCTCCCAGTGCGCCGCCAGCCCTTCGCGCTGCCCGTGCGCGCCCAGCTGCACGCTCACGCCCAGGTCGTTCAGCTCCTTCGCCACGCGCGCCACGTTCGGGTGGTTGAACTCCTCGTCGGGGATCATCACGCGCCGCCTGGAGCGCGCGTCCACCACGCGCCGGGGCACGAAGGACAACAGGCGCGTGTCCTCCCAGACGTTCGTCTTCTGATACCAGTAGTTCTCCCCCATCAGCCCGCCGTAGGCCACGCCCAGCGTCGGCGTGTAGCCCACCCGCGTGCCCTTCCAGAGCTGGCGCACGTCGTCGTAGATGCGCGCCACCGGCAGCGAGTGCTCCAGCCCCGTGTGCCCGTCCACCACCATCGTCAGGTTGTGCTGGAGCAGCGAGCCGCCCTCGGGCACCACCAGCATCCCCAGCTCGCGCGCCGCCTGGAGCACCTTCTGCCGCTGGTCGCGCCGGGGCTGGTTGTAGCTCTTCACGCTGAACGCCCCCAACGCCTTCATCCGCCGCAGGTGCCGGCGCGCGTCGTCCAGCGTGTCGATCTCCACGTGCGCCCCCGCGCCCGCCGCCCCGTACAGGATGGTCCCCGTGGAGTAGATGCGCGGCGCCGTCAGCATCCCCGCCTTCCCCATCTCGCTCGCGGCGAAGATGGTCTCCGACTGGTTGGACGGGTCGTGCAACGTCGTCACCCCGAACGCCAGCGACGCCGCCTGCACCCAGCTCTGCTCCGGCATCAGCCCGTCCACGCCCATGCTCCCGTGCCAGTGCACGTCCACCAGGCCCGGCATCAGCGTCTTGCCCTTCACGTCCACCACCTTCGCCCCCGCCGGCACCGCCACCTTGCCCACCGGCCCCACCGCCACGATGCGGTTGCCCTTCACCACCACCACGCCCTCCTCCACCACCTCCTCGCCGTTCATCGTCACCAGCCGCCCGCCCACCAACGCCAGCACCCCCTCCGGCACGTCCGACTTCGCGGAGAACGACACGTCCACCCCGTCCGCCTCCGGCGGCGGCAGCGTCTTCGGCGCCCCGTCCAGGAACGTGAACGCGTCCTTCAGCGCCCGCGTGAAGAGCTTCGGCCCCAGCGCCCAGTGCAGGGACAGCCGCTCCCCCGCGCCGGACCAGTGCAGGTACTCCCCCGCGTCACGGCTCACCTGCGTCACCGGCATCGCCTTCGTGCCCGGCCCCACCAGCGCCTCCTTCGCGCCGCGCACGAAGGGCGTCACGTACGCGTTGAAGTCCTCGCGGAAGGCCACCCACCGGTCGTCCGGCGACACGCGCATCTCCAGCGCGCCCGCGCTCGTGAGGTGCGTGCGCGGCTCGCCCCCGTCCAGCGCGATGCTCCGCAGCGTGCGCACATCCTCCGTCTCCTTGGACTCCACGTTGAGGAAGTACACGCGGTCCGACTTCGCCCCGAAGTGCGGCTGCTCCCCGTCCCGCGTCAGCTTGCGCGCCACGCCCCCGCCCGTGGACGGCACCACGAACAGCCCCGTCTCCCGGCTCCACGTGCCCGGCATCAGGTAGCCATCCCCCGTCGCCCGGTACACCACCCACTTGCCGTCCGGGCTCAGCGCCGGCTCCACGTAGTAGCCCGGCTGCGCCGTCACCACGCGGCCCTCGCCGCCCGTCGACGCCACGATGCGCACCGCGCCCAGCGCGTCGTCGTCCCACGTCGAATAGACGATGGAGCGCCCGTCCCGCGAGAAGGCCGGGAAGAACTCCAGGTGCTCGTTCTGCCGCGTCAGCCGGCGCGGCGTGCCCGACGGCAGCTCCTTCACGTAGAGCCGGCCCAACGCCTGATACACCACCCTCTTGCCATCCGGTGACACCTGCATCCAGCGCAGCATCTTCACGTCGAAGCGGTCCGGCGCCACCGGCCGGGTCCCCTTCACCGCCGCGAACACCGTGCGCGAGCCCTTCACGTGGAAGGGGATGGGGGTGACCTTCTTCGTCGCCACGTCGATGCGGTGCAGCGTCCCGGCCGCCCAGAACACCAGCGACTTGTTGTCCGGCGTCCACGCCATCACCGGCGACACGCCGTGGATGGCCCACGTCTCCTGCATGTCCCGGTCGAGCCCGTCATACAGCGGGCGCTCCGCGCCGGAGGCCACGTCCGTCACGTACAGCACGCTCTTCGCGCGCACCCGCCTCACGAACGCCAGCTGCTTGCCGTCCGGCGAAGGCGTGGGACGGATGGAGCCGCCCGGCCCGGTGACGAAGGGCTCCACCTCCCGCGTGTCCAGGTCCAGCCGCTGGATGGCGTAGAGCTCCTTGTTCGGGTCCTTGTCGTACTCGAAGGTCTTCCCCGGCGTGACGTCCTGGCTGAAGTAGACGAAGCGGCCGTCGGGGGAGAACGCGGGCTCGCCCAGGTCCTTCTGGTCGTTGGCGCGCTCGGTGAGCTTCACGCCCTCGCCCCCCGCGCGGTGGTACATCCACACCTCGCCCGCGCCCAGCGAGCGCCGGCCGGTGAAGTGCTTGCGCGCCACCAGGAAGTGGCCGTCCGGGCTCCACGCCGGGCTGTTGAGCAGCCGGAACTTCTCCTGCGTCACGGGCCGCGGGTCGGAGCCGTCGCGGTTCATCACCCAGAGGTTGTCTCCACCGCCCCGGTCGCTGGTGAACGCGATGGACTTCCCATCCGGGCTGTAGCGCGGCTGCATGTCCCAGGACGCGCCCGACGTCAGCGGCCGCGCCTCGCCGCCCGCGATGGGCAGCGCGTAGAGGTCCCCCAGCAGGTCGAAGAGGATTTCGTCCCCGCGCGGACTCACGTCCACGTTCATCCACGTGCCCTCGCGCACGTCGATGGGCACCTGCGACGCGGACACGCCGGGGGGCGCGTCCACGCTCCACGCGTCCTTCTTCGCGTCCGGCTTCTCCGCCTCCGCGACGGGGTTCGGCGTGCCCGCGTCGCCCTCGTTCGCCCGGGCGGCGGCGCGCGCGGTGTCCTCCGGCGTGGGAGGCGGAGGCGGCTCCCGCGGAGGCGCTTCGCCTTGTGGTGCGGGGGTGGGCGCACTCGCGGGCCGAGGCAGGGGCTGCGCGGCCAGCAGCAGGCCAGGCATCAGCAGCGTGAAGCAGAGGGCGGACAGAGGTCGGTTCACCGAGAGGGTCCTCGTTCGAGACGCGGGGCGCGGCATCCTGCCATGCCAGGACGCGCGGGCGCGCAGGGCGCCCGTGAACGCACGAAAGGGTGTGCCTGTTCCTGGGTGCGCGAGCGAGCGAGCCCGCGCATCGCGTTCCCCCGGCGCGGTCCGAATCTGCTATCGCGAGAGCCCTATGTCGGACTTCAGTCTTCCTGCGGACCAGGCGGGGCGGCGCGAACAGCTCTCCGTGCTGTTCACCGAGGCGGTGCCCCACAACCACGCGCTCGGGCTGCGGCTGGAGGCGGTGGGGGCCTCGGACGCGACGGTGGTGATGCCGTACGCGGACGTGCTCGTCGGCAACCCGGAGACCGGGGTGGTGGCGGGCGGCGCGGTGACGACGCTCATCGACGCGACGAGCGGCACGGCGGTGCTCGCGGCGCTGGGCACCTTCACCGCCATCGTCACGCTGGACCTGCGAATCGACTACCTGCGCCCCGCGCGCCCGGGCCTCGCGCTGACCGCGCACGCCGAGTGCTACAAGGTCACCCGCCTCATCGCCTTCGTGCGCGCCCTGGTGCACCAGGGGGACCCGGCGATGCCGGTGGCCTCCGCGCAGGGCACCTTCATGCGGGTGGAGGACTGAACGCCATGAGCACGCCCTCCCTTCCCCTGGCGGAGCTGGTGCGCGTGGTGCGCAAGTCGCGCGAATACCACCGCCTCACCGACGCCATCCCCTACACGCGCTTCATGGGCATCGGCGTGGAGAACCTCGCCGGAGAGATGCTCTGCCGCATGCGCTACACGCCCCACCTCATCGGCAACAGCATCCTGCCCGCGCTGCACGGCGGGGCGCTGGGCGCGCTCCTGGAGTCGACCGCCATCTTCGAGCTGCTGCTCCAGACGGACACCGACCGCGTGCCCAAGGTCATCTCCAGCACCGTGGACTTCCTGCGCTCGGGCAAGGCGCAGGACACCTTCGCGCGCGCCTTCATCACCCGCCAGGGCCGGCGCGTGGCCAACGTGCGCGTGGAGGCCTGGCAGGACGACCGCACCCGCCCCATCGCCAGCTCCCACGCGCTGTTCCTGCTCTCCGAGCCGTGAGCCCGCGGCGACGCTAGCCGCCCACCACGATGCGGTACGTGCGGCGCGTGCCGCCGCTCCAGATGATGAGGGTGGTCTTCCCCGCCGCCAGCGCGGAGACCTCCACCCCATCCACCCCCGTCGTCTTCACGTCCGCGATGGACGGGTCGCCCAGCGCCACGCGCGTCAGCCCCGGCACCGTCAGCACCTGCTTCGCGCCCCGCTTCAAGGTCAGCGTCTCGTCCGCGGGGGGCTCCGCCGCCTGAGCGGGCGCTCGCCTGGCCGGCTCCTTCGCCCCGGAGGGCATGGCACCCAGCAACAAGGCGCCCACCGACAAGGCCGCAAAACGTGAAATCATGGGTACTACCTCCACGTGTCTCCGTGGAATCGGAGTGAGACCAGCGTCGCATGCGTGCGCATCCGACGTCCCTGGAGTGTCGCGTCATCCGTTGAGAACGCGGAATGCCGTACTGGTGTTGTTACAGCGCCACTCCCTTTTCTACAGGGTCGCTGCGGAGTCATTCACCCGACAGCGTGCACGGGCGCACGGTGATCAGCCTCGGGGTCCGCCGGGTGGAGGACAGGCGTTGCGGCCCGGGGGTGCGGTGGGCGCGAGGCACTGAACGCGAGCGCTCATCAGAAGCACACGGCACGTCGCCTGCTAGCTCCCGGTCACAGCACCGACGCGGGGGCCGTCTCATGAGCGAGCGCGAGTCGACGAAGCTGCGGGAGTTGAAGGAATCCGCTCACGCGCTGTACCAGCGGGGCAGGTATGCGCAGTGCGTGGAAACGTACGCGCAGCTGGCGAAGCTGCTGCCCCGCGACGCGAATGTACGCGTCCGGCTGGCGGAGGCCTGCCGGCGCGCGGGACAGCGGACGCAGGCGATCTCCGCGTACCGTGAAGCAGCGCAGGTGCTGTTGTCACTGGGTTGTGAATCCCGCGCGAGGGGCGCGCTGAAGGCCGCGCTGGAGTTGGATCCGCGCGACCCGGTGCTGCAACTGGAGGTGGTGCGGCTGGGCCAGGGCGCGGCGCCGTCGACGGCGCTGGAGGATGAACAGCTCTACTGCTTCGACCGGCTGCCGCCGCCGACACCGCCGCCCGCGCGGGTCCGGAGCGTGCCCCCGACACCGCCGCCTCCCTTCGTGCTCAGCGCCGCGCAGGAGCCGACGCTGACGGATGCGCGGCCCGTGGCGCCGTCCATCCGCCCCGTGAACCTCCAAGGGGCGCGCGGCGCGGCGGCGAGGACTCCGGGGCTCGGCTCGGGGCCGGGCCGGGACGCGGTCCTGCCCCAGCCCCGTCCCACGGGAGCGGCCGTGAGCGCGCCGCGCTCGGCGACGGAGACCTTGGCGCGCTCGGTGGCGAGCGCCGCCGCGGTCGCGCACACCGCGTCGAAGCCCTCCGCGAAGCCATCACGCGCGGCCAACGACACGGGCGTGCAGGGCTCGAGCTCCGTCGCGGCGCCAGTCGACGCGCGCGAGCGGGGGCATGCGCCGCAGAAAGCCCTGCCCGGCGCTCCGCTGGCCTTGCCCGCACTGCCGCGAAGCCCTCCGGGTGCACTGACGTCCGCGGCGGAGCCGACCACGCTGGTGACGAAGCCCGCCCTCCCACCGGAGCGTCCCACCGTGAAGGTCATCGCGCTGCTGAACCGGGCTCCAGAGGCCCTGCCGACGCCGCCTCCGGCAGCCGTCCCCACCTCCCCTCCGCATGCGTCCCCGCAGACGGAGCCGCCCCTGGCCGCGCCGGCCTACCGGCCGGAGATGCGCCGCCTGGCGCCGAACGTGGTCGCGCTGCGCGTGTCGCCCCATGCGCGCTGGGTCATCATCCGCTCGGACAGCGACCTGCAGGTGACCCGTTCGGAGGCCCTGCCTGAAGATCCGTCCGCGGCGTATTGAGCGGTGGTGTCACGCCGCCGCCCGGATCGCGGCGGTGCCCCCCGGCGTCTGGCATTGCGTGTTCACGGGGGTCCCTCTTGAGGCTCATGGGGGGACTTCGCATGCGGACTGGGCGGTGGATTTCCTTGTTGCTCAAGGCGCGGGGCTCTCGACGCGCGCATGGCCCTGAACCACGGGGGAGCGCGGCACCTGGGCGCTCGATCCAGGATGGCCAGCACCACGCACCGAGGCGCCCTCCCCCACCTTGGGAAGGACGCCCGGATTCCTGCCCCGTCCTGAACAGCGCGCCCTACATGGACACGGACTTGTTCGGATCAATGAGGCTCTGCAGTGGATTGACGGCCTCCGCGGTCTCCTGCTCCGCGTCCGGCTCCTCCGCGCGGACCTGCGCCTCGCAGTGGTTGCTCTTGCGATTCTGGTGGCAGTGCCGGATGCCGTACACGTGATGGCATCCGCATGGGTCCACGCGCTTCTTCGCGCACAGCGAAGGATTGAACACCGGGGCCGCGGTCATCTCCACCGGCCCCGCCTGCAACGCCACCGCCAGCACCATCCCCGTCAGAAGCCCCATCGCCCACCCCCTTGATGCACGCAGCAGAAATGGGAATCCAGATCGGCTACCGCAAGTCCCAGGCTTGTCTGAATGCCCGTCCGTGCACTTCCGACTGTTCCCTCATCCTCCCCGCCCGGATTTCCCCCCGCATCCGCCGGGCAGGCAGCCGTCCAGGTGTCTGGAACCCGGCACCGTCAGGTATGACGGAGGGCTCCGTCCCTGCCGCGGGTTCATCCACCTGGGGTCGTCCGCCATGAGCTGGAAGCAACATCTGGAAAAGGTCTCCGAGGGCCACTACGTCCTGCCACGCACGAAGACGATGCGCGTGCACGCGGACCTGTTCCTCTCCGACAAGCTCCTCTGGGGCGAGGGAGGCCCGGAGTCCCCCGGCCTGGAGGACGCGGTCTTCGACCAGGTCGTCAACGCCGCCACCTTCCCCGGCGTCAGCCGCGTCGCCGTCACGCCCGACTGCCACGTGGGCTACGGCGTCCCCATTGGCACCATCGTGGAGACGGACGGCACGCTGCTGCCCACCGCCGCCGGCTATGACATCGGCTGCGGCATGGTGCAGCTCCAGACCTCCCTCACCGTGGAGGACGTCGCGGACCCCGCGAAGCGCCGCCAGTGGATCAACGAAGTGACCGAGCGCATCGCCGTGGGCGTGGGCGCCACCCGCGCGCGCAAGCAGCGCAGGCTCAGCGAGCCCACCGTGAAGGAGGTCCTGCGCCACGGCGCCAAGGCCCTGGGCCGGGGCCACTCCGTCACCGAGCGCGACTTCATCCCCGTGGAGGACACCGGCGTGGACATCCCGGTCCGCGCCTACGACAAGCGCGGGCAGCTGGGCAGCCTGGGCGGCGGCAACCACTTCACCGAGATGCAGGTGGATGAGCAGGGCCGCGTCTGGGTGATGCTCCACACGGGCAGCCGGGGCTTCGGCTGGAACATCGCGAAGCACTTCTTCGTGGAGGGCGCCGCGGCGCTGGGCCTCAAGAGCCGCAGCGAGGACTTCGTCTGGATGGACGCGGACAGCACCCTGGGCCGCCAGTACTGGAACCTGCACAACATGGCGGCCAACTTCGCCGTGGCCAACCGCCTGCTCATCGGCGAGGCCGTGTGCGGCGCGCTCGAGGACGTGTTCGGCGGCACCGCGAGCATCTACTACGAGATCTCCCACAACCTCATCCAGCGCGAGGCCGGGAAGTTCGTCGCGCGCAAGGGCGCCACGCGGGCCTTCCCCGCGGGCCACCCGGCCCTCAAGGGCACGACGTGGGAGGCCACCGGCCACCCCATCCTCATCCCCGGCTCCATGGAGACGGGCAGCGCCATCCTCTTCGCCGAACCCGGCGCGGAGAAGTCCATCTACTCGGTGAACCACGGCTCCGGCCGGCGGCTGTCGCGGGCCGCCGCGCGCCGGCAGCTCCAGCAAGAGGAGACGGACCGGCGCATGGAGGAGGCGGGCATCCTGCTCAACACCCGCACCACGCCGCTGGACGAGTCCGGGCCCTGCTACAAGAACCTGGACGACGTGCTGGAGACGGTGGAGCTGGCGGGGCTCGCCCGGGTGGCCCACCGCCTCAAGCCGGTGGCCTGCATCAAGGGCGCGGACTGAGGGGGTGCCCCGTGGGGGGCTCGTGGGGGAGGCCGGGCGGCGCTAGAGTGGGCGCCCGCCTGGAGCCCGACCGATGAGTGCCCTGCCCCCCACCCCCCGGACCTCCTCCCGGGAAGCCGAGCTGGCGCGCGCCGAAGCCGACATGGCCCGGCTGGAAGCGCAGCTCGCCGAGCAGGTGGCCCGCGCCACCACCGACGCGGCCGCGCTGAGCGAACGGCTGGCCCGCGCCCGGCAGGCGCTGTCCCGGCCGGAGCACGCCGGGGATTCGCGCCTGTCCCAGTGGGCCATGCGCCTGGAGGACACCGAGTCCCCCGAACCGGCCCCGGAGCTGGAGCGCCTGCGCGAGAAGGCCCTGGACGCGCGTGAGGCCGCTCTGGACACGCGGCGGCAGGCCGGGCTGGACCTCCAGTCCGCGCTGCGCGTGCAGCAGGAGGACGCCGCCCGGGTGGTCAAGGCGCTGACGGACGCCGAGTCCGACCTGAAGCGCGCGGAGGCCGCCGCGAAGGCCCGCGCCGAAGCCGAGGCGAAGGCTCGCCGGCAGGCGGAAGCGGAGTCCGTGAAGGCCGCCCCGCCCCCGGGTCTGGCCTCCCGAACGAAGGCGACGCCGGACACCCCGGCCCGCTCCGAGCGGGCGGTCGCGCAGGCGCCGGTGGCGTCGACTCCAGCGAAGAGCGAGGCGCGGAAGGCGGGCCGGGTGCGGATGCACACGAGCATCGACACGCGCAGCGACTCCAACTTCTTCACCGGCTTCTCCATGGACATCAGCGAGGGAGGCATCTTCATCGCCACGGTGGAGGCGGTGCCGCGAGGCACGGCGGTGGAGCTGGACTTCACGCTTCCGGGAGGCCGGCCCCTGACGGTGAACGGCGTGGTGCGCTGGGCTCGCGATGGCAATGACCGCACGCCGGACCTGATGCCTGGCGTGGGCGTGCAGTTCACCACGCTGCCGGCGGAGGTGGCGCACGCCATCTCTTCGTTCGTGGCCACGCGCGATCCGCTCTTCTATCCGGACTGACGCTCACGCCAGCGGGCGCGAGGGGACGTCGCTCCAGCGCCCACGGACGGAGCTGTGATCAGGTCCCCCAGGGGCGCAGGGGCGTGAGCAGGCCCGCGTCCTGGAGGCGCGCCTGGACGTCCTCGGCGAGCGCGACGTGGGCTGGGTTGGAGACGGTGAACTTCTCGGGTGTGAGGGTGATGAGCGTGCCCCGGTCCGGGATGTGTTCCACCTGCACGGGGGCGGGGAGCGGAGGCACGGGGCCACGGGAGTCGGCGAAGTACATGACCCAGCCGACGTAGGTCCCGAGCTTGGGGAACTGCTCGGCCACGATGAGGTTCCGGTGCTCATGGGAGGTGGCGATGCCAAACTCTGGCTCCCATGCGAGCGCCATGGCGCGCACCACGCCAGTCAGGACGTGAGCCTTCAGGACCCGCTCCGCTACCTCGCCCTGGCTGAGGGGATTGAGAAGGCAGACGGAACTCACGCGGGCGGAAGAGCTCCCACAGTGGCCGTTGACCCCCGAGGTTTCTTCCGATGTCTCACCAGCCCAAAGCCAGAAGCTGGAATCGTCACCGAACCGGTTGCTCTTCTTGCCGAGGAGCTTCGCCAACGTCGATGCATCGGGTGAAAGCTGCTGTTTCCGGGCCTTCTGGAAGGTGGCAGCCGCTTCGTACCAACGACTCCAGGTGGGCTCCAGGGGTGACATCCCTCGAAGGAAGGACTCCAGGCGCTGCGCGCACGCTTCAATGGACTCCTGTCGAGCCAGCCAGTAACTGCCCGCGTAGTACGTCTCCATCACGAACAGACACTCCTTCAGCGAGCTGGCGAGACCTGTACGACTTCAATGCTGAGTCCTTCGTTCTGGAAGGCCTCACGGAGGAAGTCAGCGAAGCGCTTCTCCGCCACATTCCAACGGATGCGCGTGTCGTTCGCCAGCCTGGATTGACGGCGGGCCTGATCCAGCATCCTTCCGAAGCCCCGGTAGAAGTCCTTCATCGTCATGTCCGCTTTGAGGAACCTCTCATAGCCCGGCCCCTTGGCCTCCAGCAGCACGTTCTCCACCGGGTCGAAGCCGTCGAAGTCCACCACCGTGTCGCCCTCTTGAAGCCGGTACGCGGAACCCTCCGGCGCTCCCGTCACCTGGGCCTGATACGCGCGAGCGCGCTCGGACATCGACTCGTTCACCTGCACCCACTTGCCCGGGCCTCCTGCTGACGGCAGCCCTCCACCCCCACTCTGGGCCGCCATCGCCACCGCCGTGGACGCGAGCGTCACCTCCACCCCGCCGCCCACCACCGCCACCGCGCTCACCTCCCGCACGGCCGACAACCGGAAGCCCGCCTGCGACGCCCCCAGCAGCGCCGCCTCCGAGAAGGCTCGGCTCACCAGGGGCGCGAACACGCCCGCGTGTGGGTTGCACCAGGCCGAAAGCCGACGTCTGGGTCCACCTCATGGAAGCAGCGGTTCCAGACGCGCCACCCGCCCCTTCTCCAAGGCAATCCACACCGCGCCATCCGGGCCCAGCGTCAGGCCATGCGGTTCGGACGCGGGCGTCGGAAGGTCATACAGCTGGATGACCCCTGCTCCGGTGATGCTGCCAACACGGTTACCACCCCATTCGGTGAACCAGAACGTTCCGTCCCCGCCGGCCACGATGGCGTGGGGTTTCGCGTCGCGATGAGGCAGGGGGAACTCCGTCACCGTTCCATCCAGGGCCATGCGGCCCAACTGCCCCGCCATGATTTCGACGAACCAGATGGCATCCGACCCCGCGGTCGCGCCGACGGGAGCCGCGCCGGGGGTCGGGAGCGGGAAGAGGCGGACGGTGCCGTCCAGGCTCATCCTGCCGAGAGCGTTCGTCTGGTTGAGGGTGAACCAGAGGGCCCCATCCGCCCCCGTGACGATGGCGGACGGATATCCACCGGTGGTGGGGAGGCGGTACTCGCGGACGTCTCCGTCGGGCGTGAGCCTGCCGATGCGGTCGTTGCGCATCAGCGTGAACCAGAGCGCGCCGTCCGGACCCACCGTGAGTCCGTAAGGGCCGCCCTCGCCGGGAATGGGGAAGCGGCTCACGCTCCCATCCAGCGTGATGCGTCCAACACGGTGGCTCTTGAACTCGGTGAACCACAGCGCGCCGTCAGGCCCGGAGATGATCCGCGACAGTCCATCCGCGCCTTCGACAGCAAAGCGCGTGACCTGCCCCGCCGTCGTCAGCCGGCCAATCTGGCCGTGATGGACGAGCGTGAACCAGAGGGCCCCGTCCGCCCCCGTCGTGATGTCGTAGGGGCCACAACCGTCGTCGCAGATGGGGTACTCACGAAGGGTGAAGGAAGGGGCGCGTGTCATGGAGGGCTCCAATCCTACCCTCCCATCCCAGGCCTTCAGGGTTGGTTCGGGTCGCCGATGTTCTGGAAGGGATTGAACGTGTCCGTCGTCGAGAGCTGGGACGACGGACTGAAGTAGTACGCGGCGAGCTTCGCCGGGTCCTTGGCGATCTCCCCTCGCAGGATGGGTCCGTCGTTCTGGTCGTCCCAGCCCCACGGCGCGTTCGCGGAGTTGGTGCCGCGGTTGCCCGCCACCAGACCGCAGCCACCGCTGGTGTCGCCCCGGAACGTCCCGCCGGAGGAGAACAGCGAGGACAGCTGCCGACGCGGCCTTTCCAAGGGGAAGGCGGTCATCAGACGGCAACAGGCAATATATTCCAAACAAGCTTTAACTGACCATCTTGTCAAAACAGGGTGACAGCGGGAGTCGGCAGATGCACCTCCAGCATCCGCCGGATGGCGGTCCGGGTCATCGCCCCCACGGCCCGGTCCACCATGTCTCCGCCCTTGAAGACCAGCAGCGTGGGCACCGCGCGGATGATGTAGCGGTCGGAGAGGACCAGGTCCGCCTCCACGTCCACCTTCACCACCTTCAAGGCGCCCCCGTGCCGGGCCGCCACGCACTCCACCCAGGCGTCCATCAACCGGTACTCCGGGGGGCACCAGCGCGCCCAGAAATACATCAAGACGACCTGCCGCGAAGCCAGCACCTGCTGCTGGAAGCTGCGCTCCGTGAAGTGCTCGAGCCGCATCGTCGCTGCCTCGATGAAAGGGATTGGGTCACAGGAGGGTGGAGCCCGCGTTGAGCCACGGCTCCCCCGTGTCATCTCCCGGACGCGCCCCGCGGCGGTGCCGGGACCCCTCATGTCTGGGGATGGCGGAGCACGGGAGGGCCCCCACCCGGGGGGAGGGGTCGGACCGGGGCGCACTCGGGGACGGTGGCCGCCGAGCACGCGCGCCCCACGGCTCGGACAGAGCGGGCAGCCCGGCGGGCAGCGGATGGACTCGATTTTCTCGCGACACCGCGGGCACAACGCCCAGGCAAACCCTATCTTACCGGCGGCTTCCGTCGGATACCGGACCGGCCCCCAGGCAGGGGGGATGAAACACGGTGCCTGTCTCTGGCAGAAAGCAAGACAACCCATGAGAGGGGTGGGACCGCGTCGCCCCTGAAGGAGTCGCTGTCCGCATGAGCACGATTCTCCGGACCCCACCTCTCGCTGGCGGCCGTCCCCCTCGCTGGGACTCGCGCCGTCGCGCCCCGAACGGTTCAACAGTGGCCCCGGCCGCCCCACCCCTCGTGGAGAAGGTGAACCTGGCCCACGCCTCCACCAGCCTGTCCGGCCCCGGCACCGCCCGACCCGTGGGCATGCTCCACGGCCAGCCCGTGCATCTGGTGCGGCTGACCGGCGTGGGGCCCTGGCGCCAGCACCCCACGGGGGATGCGCTGTTCTTCGTCACCCGGGGCGCCCTGCGTGTGGAGCTGCGCGAGCGCACCGTCGTCCTGGAAGAAGGAGAGCTGCTCATCGTCCCGCGCGGCGTCGAGCACCGCTCCGTCGCCCCCAGCGAAGCGCTGGTGCTGATGTCGGCCCCGCCACACGGCGAGGAGGCGGCCGGGCAATCCCCGTCGCCCTGAAGCCCGGACTTCCGCCCCCCGGCCGGGCGAGCCCCCGCCCGCCACGGGCGCGGTGATTCCTCCCACGGGGGGCACGGCGCACTTTTGCCCTGAACGAACGGATGGTGGCTTCCCGCGGCCCCGCTGCGCCGACGGTCGCCCGCCACGGTCACGAGGAGCAGGAGCCGCCATGCGCATCCACCACCTGAACTGCACCACGATGTGCCCGCCCGGCCGGCGGCTCGTCGACGGGCGGCGCGGCTTCACGGGGCCCGCGGCGCTCACCTGCCACTGTCTGGTGTTGGAGACACCGCGCGGTCTGGTGCTGGTGGACACCGGCTTCGGTCTCAATGACGTGTACGCGCCCCGCGTGCGCTTGAGCGGCCTGTTCCGCGACGTGCTGTCCCGGCCCGCCCTGGCCGAGGAAGCCACCGCCATCCGCCAGCTGGAGCGCATGGGCTTCCAGGCCAGCGACGTGCGAGACATCGTCCTCACCCACCTGGACTTCGACCACGCGGGCGGCCTGGACGACTTCCCCCATGCGCGTGTGCACGTGCTGGCGGAGGAGTACCGCGTGGCCACCGCGCAGCGGACCTGGCTGGACCGGGCGCGCTTCCGCCCTCAGCAATGGTCCAAGGAGACGCGCTGGGAGACCTACGTCCCGAACCGGGGGGAGGGCTGGTTCGGCTTCGACTGCGTGCGCGAGCTCACCGGCCTTCCGCCCGAAATCCTGCTGGTGCCGCTGACGGGCCACACGCTGGGCCACGCGGGCGTGGCCATCGACACCGGAGACGGGTGGATGCTGCACGCGGGCGACGCGTACTTCCACCACGGGGAGCTGGACCTGGACCGCTACCGGTGCACCCTCGGCCTGCGCGCCTACCAGAAGCTGATGCAGAAGGACGGGTGGATGCGCTGGTACAACCTGCGCCGCCTGCGGGAGCTGGTGCAGCGCCACGGCGCCCAGGTGACGGTCTTCTGCGCGCATGACTCGCTGGAGTTCGAGCGCCTGGAGGAGCGAGAGAAGCTGCCCGAGGACTTCCCCATCCGGCCCGGGCTCGTCGCCCCCGTGTCCTCGCTGCACCTGTAGCCGCGCACGGTCACTGCTGGAGCGGAGGGGAGTCCGCCAGCCCTGGCTCGTCCACGGACCGGGGCACCCGCGGCAGGTCCACGGTGAAGGTGGCGCCATGGCCCGGGACGCTCTCCACTTGGATGACGCCCCCGTGCGCCTCCACCAGCTGGCGGACGATGTAGAGCCCCAGCCCATAGCCGGACTCCGCCTTCGCGGCCCGCTCGCGCTCGAAGCGCTCGAAGACGCGGCGCTGGGCCTCCGGGGCGATGCCCACGCCCTCGTCGCGCACCCGCAGCCGCGAGTGCCCCGCGTCCAGCGCGCTCACCGTCACCGTCACCGGGTGCCCCCGGCCGAACTTCAGCGCGTTGGAGACCAGGTTCGTCACCACCCGGTCCAGGCGGATCCGGTCCCACTGGCCCACCTGCCCGGGCTCCGTCTCCACCCGGAGCTCACAGCCCGCCTGCACGGCCGTCTCCGCGAAGCGGTCCACCACCTCGCGCACCAGCTCGCCCAGGTCCATGGGCGCCGCGTCCAGCAGCCGCTTGCCGGAAGACAGCCGCGACAGGTCCAGGAGGTTGTGCAACAGCTGGCCCAGCCGCTGCGACTGCCCGAGCGCCGCCACCAACCCCTGGCGGACGTCCTCCTGATGACCGGCCGCCTGCGCGCGCCGCAGCTTGTGCAACAGCAGTTGCAACGCATGCAAGGGATTGCCCAGGTCGTGCGCGGTGACGGCGATGAGGTCCACCGCCTCGCGCGCCTCGCGCAGGAGCCGCGTGTTCTCCAGGGCCAGCCCGGCGCGGCCGGCCAGCTCCTCCACCAGCACCTGGTCCACCTGCGTGAAGCGGCGGTGGCCCCGGGCCGTCATCAACACGAACACGCCCAGCGTCTTCGTGCCCGCGCGCAGCGGCACCACCAGCGACGAGCCAATGGCGATGCGCTCTATCAACACGCGGTGCTCGGGGGTCTCCGCGGCGCCCTCCAGGTCCGCCACCTCCACCTCCACGTCCAGCCGCGAGCGCCCGGTGCGCAGCACCTCCCAGACGGGCGGAGGCATGCCCGCGCGCGGAGGGAACCGCCGCAGGGCCTCCCACAGGCTCGCCTCGCGGTCGGGCTGCACGTGCGTCACCGCCCGGGGCCGCAGCTCCCCCGCGGGTGTCAGCAGGTAGAGGATGCAGCCATCCGCCACCTCCGGCACCAGCAGCCGCGCCACCTCCGCCACCGTCAGGTCGGGGTCCAGGGATTGGTGGAAGACGCGGCCGGCCTCCGCGAGCAGCTCCTGCATCCGCTCCGTGCGCCGCTGCTCGGTGATGTCGCGCGTCACCACGGAGAAGCCCTGCGGCTCGCCTTCCTCGTCGCGCAGCGCGGTGAAGGACACCTGCGACCAGAAGCGCGAGCCATCCTTGCGCTGCCGCCAGCCCTCGGTGCGCAGCCGCCCCTCCTGGAGCGCCCGGGCCAGGTCCCGGTCGGCCTGGCCCGCCGCCGCCTCCTCGGAGGTGTAGAAGACGGAGTTCGGGCGGCCGAGGATCTCCGCCTCGCCCCAGCCCTGGATGCGCTCCGCGCCCGGATTCCAGCTGGCCACCCGCCCGCGCGCGTCCAGCAGCACCAGGGCATAGTCGCGCACGCCTTCCACCAGCGCCTGGAAGCGGTGCGCGTTGGCGGCCGCCTCGCGCTTGAGCGGATGCAGCCGGCGGCGCAGCACCCACGCCAGCGCCGCCGCCACGGTCAGGCCCAGCAGGGACGCCACGAGCAGCAGCACCGTCTCCCACCGGTCCGTCATCACCGCCGCCCGGTTCTCCATGGCCAGCTGGGCCTGCACCTCCCACTCCAGCCGGGCCTGCGCCTCCCGCACGCGCGCATGGGCCCGCGTCAGCCGCGCGCGCGCGGCCTGCTCGTCGTTCGTGGGGGGCACGTTCCGCAGGGTGTGCAGGGCCTCCTCGTGCAGCTGCTCGGCGGCGCGCACCTCGTCCACCAGCGCCTGGGCCCCGGGGAGGCTCAGCCGGTCGTGCAGCCGTCCAGCGGTGTCCAGGAAGCGCTTCCGGGCCTCCGCCGTGTCCTGGGAGAGCGTCTGCCCGCCCGCCAGCAGCGCGCTGTTGGCCAGGGACACCTTGTCGCTGAAGGCCCGCCCCAGCTGCTCCACCTCCAGCAGGTCCATGGAGCGCTCCATCACCCGCGTCTGCGAGGAGGCCCGCGCCATCAGGAGGGCGCCCACGGCCACCGCCAGCAGCACGAGCGCCACCGCCAGGCTCGCGCCGAGCCCCCAACCGTCGTCGTGTACGAAGCGTCTGGGACGTGCCATTGGGGGGGTCCCTTCCCCGCCGGACGCCGCCTTCCCCGTGCGCGCCCCCGCGTCCGTTCACGGTGGGGACCCCTGGGCACCGCGCCCACCCCCCTCGCTGGCCCGTCCGGTGTCCACCAGTGCGCGCCTCCCCGCCAGGCGGGGTGGGACATTGACGCCTTTCCGACCGCCAGCGGCCTTCCGGGGCTCGCCGCCGCTTCACGGGCGACAGGCGTGGCCCCACCCTGCCCGGCGGGCCGGAGGTGGAAGTGGGGCTTCAGGGACGGCGGGGACGGGGCATGACGCATGCTGTCAAGCTGGCGGGGTGGGGGACCCTCGTGGGGCTCTGGCTGGCCTGCGGCCAGACGCCACCGTACGACGCCTCCCTGGGCCTGCTGTCGCCCCCCACCTCCGTCTGCCTGCCCATGACGTGCGAGTCCCAGGGCCTGGACTGCGGCTACGCCATCGACGGGTGCGGCGGCACGCTCCACTGCGGCACCTGCGACGACGGCCTCACCTGCGGCGGGGGCGGCGAGCCCAACGTCTGCGCCGCCCCGCCGTGACGGAAACCCCTCTGACGCGGTGAGCCATGTGGCGTGGGTCCATCAGCGCTTGTCTCCCACCTTCTCATCGGGTGTGAGGTGCTACGCAACTGATCGGCGCCCGCCGCGATAATTCCCGCAAGTCGTCCGCATCCTTTTCCATCCATTTCCTCGAACGCCCCCGGGGGAGCCCCACATGAGCCTGATCGACCGCGCCCGCAGTGCCGTCAGCAACACCATCCGCCACGTGCAGCAGGACCCCATCAAGGCGGCGAAGGACATCGGGACGCAGGCGAAGAAGGGCTACGACACCTTCACCAAGGTGAAGACCGCGGTGAAGGACGGCTTCGACAACGTCAAGAGCCTGAAGACGGACGGCTTCAAGGCGACGCTGAAGGGCAACGTCGACAAGCTGGTCGCCAAGGCCACCGACCCGAAGACGAAGCTGGACCTCAAGGGCAAGCTGGGCATCGCCGGCAAGGCCCTGGGCACCATCACCAGCGCCGCGAAGCTGGTTGGCCAGACGGGCACGGCCATCAGCGACGTGCGCAACGCCGTGCGCAGCGGCAGCAGCGAGGACTGGAACAAGGCGCTGGGCTCCGTCGCCACCGCCGGCAAGGGCGCGGTCAGCACCGTCAAGGGCGGTCTGGAGATCGCCCGCGACGTGACCAAGTTCGGCAGCGCCTACAAGGCCGCCAGCGGCGCCTTCAAGGCCGCCGTCCCGGGCGCCGGTCCCAAGCTGGCGCGCGCCGCCGCGGGCGCCGCCGCCAAGGCCGCCTTCGAGGGTGGCACCAGCCAGGCCATCAAGCAGGGCGTGCGCGGCGCGCTGAAGACCGCCGTGAGCGAGAGCGGCGTCGCGCTGAAGGCCGCCACCGGCACCGCGACCCGCGCCGCCGCCAAGGCCGCGCTGAGCGAGGGTGGCAAGGCCGCCGCCAAGGCCGGCGCGACCGCCGCCGCCAAGGCCGCCGGGGGCACCCTGGCCAAGGCCGCGGGCCGCTTCGCCCCGGGCGCCAACATCGCCATCGCCGCCTTCGACACGGCGAACGCGGTCTCCACCCTGCGCGACCCGAACGCCAGCACCACCAAGAAGGTCACGGGCGTCATCACCGCCGTGGGCTCCATCGCCGCCGCCACCAACATCCCGGTGGTCAGCCAGGTGGGCGCCGCCGTCTCCGCCGTCTCCAGCTTCGTCGGCGGCCTGTTCGGCTGAGCCGGTGACGCCTGACCCCGGGCCGTACGCCCGGGGATGTCGCCGGGGGGTCCTTTTCTGGTAGGCACCGTGTGAGACGCTCTCGCTTCCATCCCAACTGGGACCACGGTCGCTACCTGCCAGGAGGCCCTCCGGTGGCCACGAAGAAGAATCCCCCTGAGAAGTCGCCCGTCTCCGCCAAGCCGGCCTCCGCCGCGGCGAAGCCCCCGAAGCCCCCCGCCAGCAAGCCCCCGGAAGCGCCCGCCGTGCAGGTGGAGGCGCCCGTGAGGCAGTTGGTGCAGCGGCTCCCCGTCGCGCCCGGCCTGGGACACCAGGCGGACCTGCCGGACGTGAAGGCCCCCTCGCTGGCGAACCTGAACATCCGGGTTCCGGTGGGCGAGGACCCCACGGAGAACGACCTGCTGGAGCGCTTCCACGAGCTGGCCCGCGCCAAGGCGGAGGCCCGCCCGCGCGCCGAAGGCGAGGCGCTGGCCATGGGCGACGACGTGCAGCTGGACATCCTGGGCTACGCCAACGGCCGCCTCATCCCCATGAGCACGCGCACCGGCTACTGGATGGAGCTGGCGCCCCAGCTGATGCTGCCCGGGTTCTCGGAGGTCATCGCCGAGGCCAGCGTGGGCGACAGCGTGGAGGTGGGCCTCATCCTTCCGGACGACTATCCGGCGGAGCAGCTCCGCGGCATGCCGGCGCGCTTCCTGGTGGACGTGCGCGCCGCGCGCGAGGTGCGCATGCCCGACACGGAGTCGGACGCGTTCCTCAAGCTGCTGGGCCGCGGCACCACGCACGAGGAGGTCATGAGCTCCATCGTGGAGGAGATGGAAGGCGAGATGGCCGACCTGCTCTGGGTGGACGCGCGCAACATGGCCCTGGATGAGATCGTCTCCCGCACCGACGTCACCGTCCCCAAGCCGCTGGTGGACGAGGAGATCCGCCGCCGCTGGCAGCAGTCGGAGGGCGAGGCCCTGGCCCTGAAGTTCTTCAGCCTGGAGGAGCAGCAGGAGGCCCTGGACGGCTGGCTGCACCACCCCGGCATCCGCGACGACGTGGAGCGCCGCCTGAAGATCGCCCTGGTCCTGCGCGCCATCGCGCAGCGGGACAAGCTTCAGCTGTCGCCCCAGACCGCGCTGGAGCTGCTCAAGGAGTCCTCGGAGCCCCTCGGCATCACGGAGGCGCAGCTGCGCGAGTCCATGCTGGACCCCACCGCGTCCGCGCAGATGACCGACGTGGCCTGGCACCTGCTCGCCGTGGAGCACGTGATGACGCAGGCCAAGGTGACCTTCGAGGGCGCCGAGGCCGGGCTCGCCCAGGGCTGAGGCCCCGGGGCCCTGACCCTCAGGGCTGTCCGGCCGGAGCCGAGGGCGCCGCCGGCGGCTGCCCCGGCGCGACGAAGGCGCCCGTCGCGGGGTCGATCTGCCAGGCGGAGTACTGGTGCGTGAGCACGTCGCGCACCTGCCCCTGCTCGTAGCAGACCGAGTACACGACGAAGACCTCGTTCACGAAGTTGGGCCGGCCGTAGCGGTAGCAGTCCTGGTCGCCCTGCTTCTGGAGCGTGAGGGGATTGCCCAGCAGGCCCCCCACCTCCTGGGTGCTCATCCCCGCGCGCACCACCTTGATGCCGTGCGGTGTGACGACGGAGAAGGACGTTCCGTTTGCACGCCAAAGGGTGAAGAAGCCCAGGGCCAGCACCACCGGCACCGCGGCGGCCACGAACCAGGTGAAGGTGAACCGGCCGGACTTCTTCCGGGACCCTTCACGGAAGGCGGTGAACAGGGCGTCCGGCGACGTGTCGTCCGGTCCACCGTCGGGCGCGAACCGCAGGGGGGGATTGGGAGTGCTCACCCCTCCTGAATGCCGCCCACGTCCCCGGGATGCAAGGCCCCGGGCTGCCAGAAAGTCCACAGCTCCCACGCCTCGCCGGTCCCTGCCGTGACCCATCGGGGTGGGATACGCCCGGATGTCCGCTTCCGGGCCGACCACGCGAGTTCACAATCGGCGCGACGCGGGGCTGCTAGAGGGCTCACCCAGAGTCTCATCTCGTCGAGGAGTCACACGTCATGGCGAAGCGCGCCGCCGCGAAGGGCATCACCCAGAAGGTCCTGGAGCGGGATGCCGTCCCGCCGGGGACGGAGATGCCGGACGGCGACCTGTTCTTCAACCGGGAGCTGTCGTGGCTGGCCTTCAACGACCGGGTGCTGCAGCTGGCGGAGGCGTCGGAGGTGCCGCTGATGGAGCGGCTGAAGTTCATCTCCATCTACGCGCGCAACCTGGATGAGTTCTTCATGATCCGCGTGGCCCGGCTGCATGAGCAGATCACCGCGCGCGTGGGCCGGCTGGTGCCGGACGGCGCGTCCCCGGGCGACACGCTGGACAAGCTGCACACGGCCATCCTGGAGCAGGGCCGCCGCCACGCGGACTGCTTCGAGAAGGTGCTGCGCCCGGCGCTGGCGGAGAAGGGCCTGCGCATCCTGTCCATGAAGGAGCTGGACGCGGATCAACGCGCGCAGATGGATCAGCGCTTCCGCGAGCAGATCTTCCCCGTGCTCACGCCCCTGGCCATCGGGCTGGGGCGGCACTTCCCGTACATCTCCAACCTGTCCCTGAGCCTCGCGGTGCTGCTGCGCGACCCGGTGGCGGAGGAGGAGAGCGTGGCGCGGGTGAAGGTGCCCAAGGAGATCCTCCCCCGCTTCGTGCCGCTCAAGGGCGGCACGCTGTTCGTGCCGCTGGAGGAGATCATCGCGCAGCACCTGGGGGACCTGTTCCCCGGCATGGAGGTGCTGGGCTGGAGCCTGTTCCGCGTGACGCGCGACGCGGACTTCACCGTGTCCGAGGACGCGGAGGACCTGCTCAAGGCGGTGGAGACGGAGCTGAGCCAGCGCCGCTTCGGGGACGTCATCCGCCTGGAGGTGCAGGCGGGGATGAACGCGAAGCTGCTGGAGCCGCTGGTGGAGGCGCTGACGCTGGAGCCCCGGCAGGTGTACGAGGAGCACGGCCTGCTGGACCTGGCGGACGTGATGTCGCTGGCGATGACGCCGGGCTTCTCCGAGCTGCGCGACCCGCCGTGGACGCCGGTGACCCAGGCGCGGCTGCGCACGGACAGCGAGTCCCCGGACGGCGGGGGCACGGTGATGTCCGCGATGCGCAGGGGCGACCTGCTGGTGTACCACCCGTACGAATCCTTCACGACGTCGGTGGAGCGCTTCGTGAGCGAGGCGGTGGAGGACCCGGACGTGCTGGCGCTGAAGCAGACGGTGTACCGCACGTCGGACAGCTCCCCGCTGGTGCCCGCGCTCATCCGCGCGACCGAGCACGGCAAGCAGGCGGTGTGCATGGTGGAGCTGAAGGCCCGCTTCGACGAGCGCACCAACATCCGCTGGGCGAACGCGCTGGAAGAGGCGGGCGTGCACGTGGTGTATGGGATTCCCAGCCTGAAGACCCACGCGAAGGCCATCCTCATCGTGCGGCGCGAGGGCGAACGGGTGCGGCACTACGTGCACATCGGCACGGGCAACTACAACCCGAAGACGGCGCGGCTCTACACGGACCTGGGCCTGTTCACCACGGATCCAGACATTGGCGCGGACGTGGCGGACGTCTTCAACTTCCTCACCGGCTTCGGCCGGCCGCGCTCCTTCCGCAAGCTGCTGGTGGCGCCCCTGACCATGCGCGAGGGGCTGCTGGAGGAGATCAAGAAGACCATCGCGGCGCACGCCGCGGAGACGCCGGCGCGCATCCTGATGAAGATGAACGCGCTGGTGGACCCGGGCATCATCCGCGCGCTGTACGACGCGTCCCGCGCGGGCGTGCGCGTGGACCTCAACGTGCGGGGCATCTGCTGCCTGCGGCCAGGGCTGCCGGGCGTGTCGGAGAACATCCGGGTGGTGTCCAACCTGGGCCGCTTCCTGGAGCACCCGCGCATCTACGCCTTCGAGCGGGGCCCCACGTCGCGCTGCTACATCGGCTCCGCGGACCTGATGCCGCGCAACCTGGACCACCGCGTGGAGATCCTCGCGCCGGTGGAGGAGCCCTCCTTGAGCGCCCAGGCGCGCGACGTGGTGGAGCGCTGCATGGTGGACACCAGCGGCGCGTGGGAGCTGGCCTCGGACGGCTCGTGGCGGCGGCGCGCCGCCGCCACGCCCAACGACAAGCGCTCCGCCCAGGGCGAGCTGATGGAGCGCGCCCTCCGGATGGTCCAGATGCAGAGCGGCCGTCCGGTGGCGTGACCGCCCGGCGCTTCGGGGTTCGCCGCGCCTCCGGTTGAACACCGCCACGCGGTGGGCCCGGGGGAGCGGCGCTCGCGAAGCCTCAGCCCCGCTCGCCCAGCGCGCTCCGCGCGACGTCCTCGCGGCGGTGGGCCTCCACCTCCGGCACCTCCTCCCAGCGGATCCACCCGGCGCGGGCCGCGTGCCGCGCGGCGGCCACCGTGTCATCCACGATGACCAGCTCGCTGCCCGCGTCGCGGATCTCCCGGGCGATGGCCTCCATCTCCTGGCCGCGCTGGGAGCTCCCCGGCACGTTGCGGATGTAGACGCAGCGAATGCGGCCCGGGTACTCCCGCACGATGGTGCGGTAGTGCTCCGCGTCCTCCTGCCCGCTGTCCCCAATCAGCACAAACGGCAGATGCGACAGCGTCTCCAGCACGCCCCGGATTTTGTCCAGCTTGTGCCCGTGTCCCCCGCCCGGCGCGAAGCCGTGGCGCGACAGGCCCCAGTCGCGCAGGAGCAGCGGACCAATGGGGATGCGGTGGATGCCCAGGAACTCGTCCAGGTGCTCGTAGAGGTTCCACGGGCTGCTGGAGACGTAGAAGATGGGGTTGTCCGCCGTGCCGCTCGCGCCCGCCTGGAGCGCCGCGTAGAACGCGTCCACGCCCGGGAAGGGCAGCCGCACGCGGTGCTCCGTGAGGAACAGCGCCCACGCGCGCTTGAGCGGATCCCTCACCCCCGTGGCGATGACCGTGTCGTCGATGTCGCTGATGACGCCCAGCTCCGCGCTGGCCCCCGCCACCCGCACCGGCGCCGACACGCGCGGCACCCCTTCCGCCTCCGGCGACAGCAGCTCCAGCTCCACCATGTGCCAGCCGGAGCGCACCCCCGCGGGCGGCGGCACCCACAGCTCCAGGAAGCCCTCCTCGTCCGTGACGCCCTCCCAGCGCTTGTCCCCCCAGCGCACCGCCACGTGCGCGCTGGCGATCTCCCGCGTCATGTAGCGCTTGTAGGAGGCCACGGCGCTGCTCCACAGCGTGTGCCGCTGGCGCGAGGGCTTCACCTTGCGCTCCTCCAGCACGCGCGCCTTGATGACCACGCGCTCCGGGGTGCCATAGCCCCGGTACGGCAGGATGCGCAGCGGCGGGGCGATGCCCAGCCCCTTGCGCACGCGGCGGCTCAGCACGTCGTATTGGGCGTCCGCCTTCACGGCGAAGCGGAACAGCAGCGGGTACAGGTCGGGCATGGCGGGTGCCCCTACTCTACCAGCCCGCTCCCTCAATCGTGGCGGCCCAACGTCCGGTCCAGGTTGTACGCGGCGCTGATGAGCGACAGGTGCGTGAGCGCCTGCGGGAAGTTGCCCATCGCCTCGCCGGACATGCCCGTCTGCTCCGCGTACAGCCCCAGGTGGTTCGCGTAGCCCTGCATCCGTTCGAAGATGAGCCGCGCCTCGTCCAGCAGGTCCGGCCGCACGGGGCTCGCGCGCGTCATCGCCTCCACCAGCCAGAAGCTGCACAGGTTGAAGGTGCCTTCGCTGCCCTCGATCCCATCCAGCTTCTTGTCCGCCTCGTAGCGGAACACCAGGCCGTCCGACGTCAGGCCCCCGTCCCGGGGCGTCTTGCGCAGCATGTCCAGCGTGGAGAGCATCCGCGGATCCACCGGCGACAGGAAGAACACCAGCGGCATCAGGAGGTTGGCCGCGTCCAGCGCGTCGTACCCGTAGGCCTGGATGAAGGCGCCCTTCTTGGCGCTCCAGCCCTTCTCCATGATCTCCTCGAAGATGGCGTCGCGCGTCTTCAGCCACTTGTCGCGGTCCGCAGGCAGGCTGCGCTTGTCCGCGAGCCGGATGGCCCGGTCCACCGCCACCCAGCACATCAGCTTCGAATAGACGAAGTGGCGGCGCGAACCGCGAATCTCCCAGATGCCCTCGTCCTCCGTCCGCCAGAGCTCGCACACCCAGTCCACCAGCCGCCGCAGGTGCTTCCAGAAGTCATAGGAGATGGGCGCCGCGTACTTGTTGGACAGGTACACCGAATCCATCAGCTCGCCGTAGATGTCCAACTGGAGCTGCGCCGCCGCCGCGTTGCCCACGCGCACCGGCCGCGCGCCGCCGTAGCCGCTCAGGTGCAGCAGCTCCTCCTCCTGGGGCACCGGGGTGCCATCCAGGCTGAACATCAGGGGCAGCGGCCCGTCCCCGTTCTCCGCGCAGCGCTTCTCCACCCAGCGCATGAACGCGGCGGCCTCCTCGTTGAAGCCGATGCGGATGAACGCGTAGACGGTGAAGGCCGCGTCCCGCAGCCAGCAGTAGCGGTAGTCCCAGTTGCGCGTCCCCCCCGGTGACTCCGGCAGGCTGCACGTGGGCGCCGCGACAATGGCCCCCGACGGCTCGAACGTCATCAGCTTCAGGGCCAGCGCCGAGCGCTGCACCATCTCCCGCCACCGCCCCGTGTACTTGCACTTCGACAGCCAGTGGCGCCAGTAGTCCACCGTGTCGCGGAAGAGCTTCTCCGCGGAGTCGTGCGTGTGCAGGTGGTGGTGGCAGCCCTCGACGCCGCCCTCGCGCAGGGTGAAGACCGCGGACTGGCTCTCCTTCAGCCGGAAGTGCGCGACGACGCCACGGCCCTCCTTCTTCAGCGGCACGGGCGTGACCAGCTGCATGCTCAGCCCCTTCGACACGAAGGCCGCGCCCCCCTGCACCAGGTGCGTCTCGTGCTCGTCCCGCGCGTAGTTGAACGCCGGGAAGCACTCCATGCGGAAGGCCATCTCCCCGCGCACCACGCGGATGCGCCGGAGCACCTCCCGCCCCTCCGCCTTCGCCCCCCGGCCCAGGGGCATCAGGTCGATGAGCTCCCCCACGCCGTCCGGCGTGTAGAAGCGCGTCACCAGCACGTTGGTGTCCGGCCAGTAGAACTGCCGCTTCATCACCCCATCCGGCTCCGGGGAGACGCGCCAGTACCCGCCCTTCTCCGGGTCCAACAGCGCCGCGAAGATGCTGGGGCTGTCGAAGTGCGGGTAGCACAGCCAGTCGATGGTGCCTTCGTTGCCCACCAGCGCCACCGTGCGCAGGTCGCCAATGATGCCGTGGTCTTCAATGGCCACGCCGCCCTTCAGGTCCACGTTGGGATTCACCGGGCATGCTCCTGGAATGAGATGACGTGTTTGATGCCGTCCTTCGCCTCCACCGCCTTCGCGAACTCCGCTGGCGGATGGCGCTGGGTGATGAGCGCCTCCACCTTGCCGGGCCAGCGGGCGCGGAAGCGGGCCAGGTCCTCCAGCGCCTCGTGGAAGTCGCTGTCCGCCGCGTTCACCGTGCCGAACATCACCCGGTTGCCCAGGACCAGCCGCCCCAGCACCTGTTCGCCGTGCAGCTCCAGCGGCTCCTCGCGCCCGGGCACCCCGGTGAAGATGAGCACGCCGTTCTCCTCCAGCACCTGGAGCGAGTCGAACGCCACCTTCGACGCCCCCGTCGCCTCGTAGATGAGGTCCACGCCGCCCAGCCGCTGCTTCAGCGCGTCCACCGTCACCTCCTTCGACGACACGTACGGCGCGCCCACGGCCTCCGCCGCGGCGGCCTTCTCGTTGGGCTTGGGGCTTCGCGAGTACACGGTCACGTCGTGCCCCGCGCGCATCAGCGCCATGGCGCCCAGCTGCGCCACCGGCCCCGCGCCCAGCACCAGCGCCCTGCCCGGCGTCACCTTCCATGGCAGCCGGCTCTGGATGTGCGCCACCTCGCGCAGCCCCTTCTCCGCGATGGTGAGCGGCTCCGTGAGCACCGCCACGTCGCGCAGGGTGTCGTCCACCCGGTGCAGGTAGGCCGCGTCCTCCACGAAGTGCTCCGAACAGAAGCCGTGCGCGCCCTGGATGCCGCGCTCCGTGTAGTCCCCCGTCACGCAGAAGTCCGGGTGGCCGTGGCGGCACGCCGGACAGCGCGTGTGCGGACAGGGCCTCCGCACCCGGGGCACCACCAGGTCCCCCGGCCTCAGGCCCTGCACGTGCGCGCCCACCTCCATCACCTGGCCCAGGCACTCGTGGCCCGGCACCAGGTGGTCCTCCCCCCGGGGCGCGGCGCCGTGGTGGCCCTTCAGGAGGTCCTGGTCGGTGCCGCACACGCCCACCTCCAGCGTGCGCACCTTGACCTCGGTGGGGGAATGCAGGCGCGGCTCGGGGACCTCGAGCACGCGCACCTCGCGCGAGGGGAACATGACGGCCACGGCCTTCATGGGTGGCGGACTCCTTCTTGGGAAAAGTGCGGCATCCCAGGACAAGGGGTGCGGACTTGGGACCCATGTCGCAAGTGCCCGCCCGCCGCCCCGGGTTTCCCCACCCGGCCCCCCGAGGGGCCCGCCGCTGAACAGCCCGGGACGCCCGCCTGCCCGGAGGGCGACACTCGCGAGCGTGTGAAAGCACTGCCCCCTTCGGACGCGCGGGTCTATAGACGCATGCCGTGCGTGCGCCCCCCGCCCCCCATCGCAGCCGCGCCACCGCCATCGGTGCCACGGCCTTCCTGCTGCTCGCCCTGCCCTTCCTCGTGCTGGGCGTGTTCTTCCTGGGCCAGATGGCCCGCATGGACCTGAGGTGCGAACCCCAGGGCCCGTGCGTGCTCAGCCGCTCCAGTTGGTTGGGGACGGAGGAGGTGGGCCGCTACGCGCCCCAGGACCTCCAGGGCGTGGGCGTGGACCGCAGCCGCAGCGCACGCAAGGGCGCCGCGCCCATCTACCGGCCGCGCCTGGAGACGGCCTCTGGCGCCCAACCGCTCGCCTACCAGTGGACGGAGGACGAGGCGGAGGCCAACGCCTTCGCGGACACCGTGCGGCGCTACCTCGCGGGTCCCCGCACGGACACCCTCGCGGTGTTCCGCGATGACCGCCGCGCGTCGCTGCGCGTGGGAGGCGCCTTCACCGCGGTGGGCCTGGGGGTGCTCGCGCTGAGCCTCTGGCTGCTGTCGCGCACGCTGGCGCACCGCAAGGCGGAGCGGGCGACCGCCGCCTGACAGGGCCCCAGGCCCCACCCCGAAAAGCAGCCGGCCAGGCGGCGCGGGCGTCACCACCTGTCCTACAGTGGAAGGCGCCTGCCCGCTTCCAGGCCCCGCCTGTGCGACCTCGGGGCAGATGAATAGGTTGTGGCGAATGCTTCGACGCCTCATCGAGCGGATGCGGGGCTTGCGCCAGGCGGCGCCCCACCTGCTGCGGCCCGCGAACGTGAACGCGGACCGGGCGAAGATCTCCATCGCCCAGCTGGGCCACCACTACGCCAACAAGGTCGTGGCGCTGAAGGACGTGAACCTCAACGTCCGCTCGGGGGAGTTCGTCTGCCTGCTCGGCCCGTCCGGGTGTGGCAAGTCCACCCTGCTCTACGCGCTGGCGGGCCACGTGGCGCCCACCGGCGGCAGCGTGGCCATTGACGGCAAGCCCATCCACGGCCCCGGGCCGGACCGGCTCCTGATGTTCCAGGAGGCCGCGCTGTTCCCCTGGCTCACCGTGCGCGGCAACATCACCTTCGCGCTGGGGGCCCGGGGCGTCCCTCGCGCCGAGCGCCGCGCGCGCGCGGACACCTTCATCCAGCGCGTGCGCCTGGACGGCTTCGCGGACACGCTGCCGCACCAGCTCTCCGGCGGCATGAAGATGCGCGCCAGCCTCGCGCGGGCGCTCGCGGTGGACCCCACCGTGCTGCTGATGGACGAGCCCTTCGGCGCGCTGGATGCCCAGACGCGCGTGCACATGCAGGAGCTGCTGCAGTCCATCTGGCTGCGCTCCGGCAAGACGGTGGTGTTCGTCACCCACGACGTGCAGGAGGCGCTGATGCTGGGCACCCGCGTGGTGCTGATGGCGCCCCGCCCCGGGCGCGTGGTGGAGGACCTGGAGATCCAACTGCCCATGCCTCGCTCGCTGGAGGACCCGTCCCTGGACGCGATGGCGCGCGACATCCGCCACCGCCTGCGCGCCGTGGAGGGCCCCGGGCTGGACGCCCCGCCCCTGGAGCCCCTGCCCCGCCGCACGCAGACGCCTTCCAGCCTGACGCGTCCCAGCGTCGTGACCGGCCGCTAGGAAGGGGACACCGCCATGCTGAAATGGGCGCAGAAGCTGGGGGTGCTCGCGCTGCTGTTCGCGGCCTGGGAGGCGCTGTCGCGCTCCGGGGTGTGGAACCCGCACCTGTTCCCCGGGCCCGTGGAGGTGGTCAAGACGCTCATCGCCATGGCCCGCGACGGGCAGCTGGGCGGCGCCACGCTGCGCTCGCTGGGCCGGCTGACGCGCGCCTACGTCATCTCCGTGGCCATCGGCGTGCCGCTGGGGCTGCTCATGGCCCGGCTGGCCTTCTTCCGCAACGCGGTGAAGCCGGTGGTGATGGGCCTCCAGGCGCTGCCCTCCATCTGCTGGCTGCCCCTGGCGCTGCTGTGGTTCGGCCTCAACGACGGCGCCATCCTCTTCGTGGTGGTGATGGGCAGCGTGCTGGGCATCGCCATCGCCACCGAGGACGCGGTCAACGGCCTGGACCCGCAGCTGGCGCGCGTGGCCCGGACGCTGGGCGTGCGCGGCTTCCGCTTCTACTTCGGCGTGCTGCTGCCCGGCGCCCTGCCCGGCATCGTCACCGGCCTCAAGCTGGGGTGGAGCTTCGCGTGGCGGGCGCTGCTGGCGGGCGAGCTGCTCTTCGTCTCCGGCGGCCTGGGCCAGCTGCTCACCATGGGCCGCGAGCTGATGGACGTGTCCCAGGTGATGGCGGTGATGCTGGCCATCATCCTGATTGGCATCACCGTGGACCGCGTCCTCTTCCAGACGGTGGAGACGCGGCTGCGCCGGCGCTGGGGCCTGACGGCGGTGTGAGCCCGGAAACGCTTGGTCCCCATGGACGCAACGGACATGGATACCGGACGGGGATTCTCCATTAGCGTGACGCGCCATGTCTCCCTCGCGTCCGCGGCTCCTCCTCCTCGTTGGCCTCTGCGTCCTCCTGACCGGCGTCGCGTCCTGCAAGAAGGACGCGGACTCGGGCGCCAACGCCCCCTTGCGCGTGGCCTTCTTCCCCAACATCACGCACGCGCAGGCGTTGGTGGCGAACTCGGAGGGCCTGTTCGCCTCGCAGCCCGGCATGGGCCACGTGGAGGTGAAGCAGTTCAACGCGGGCCCCGCCGCCATGGAGGCGCTGGTGGCGGGCTCCGTGGACGTGGCCTACGTGGGGCCCGGCCCCGCCATCAACACGTACCTCAAGGCCGGCCGGGAGCTGCGCATCATCGCGGGCGCGGTGAATGACGGCGCGGTGCTGGTGGTGAAGACGGCGAAGAGCCCCGCGGACCTGAAGGGCAAGAAGCTGGCGACGCCGCAGCTGGGCAACACCCAGGACATCGCCCTGCGCCACTGGCTCAAGGCCCAGAAGCTGGGCATCGCCACGGACGCGGGGGGTGACGTGCAGGTGATTCCCATCAGCAACCCGGACATCCTGGCGCAGTACATCCAGGGCGCCATCGAGGGAGCGTGGGTCCCGGAGCCCTGGGGCGCGCGCATGCTCGCCGAAGGGGGCGGGCACATCCTGGTGGACGAGCGCGACCTGTGGCCGGACAGGCGCTTCCCCACCACGGTGGTGGTGACGACGAAGAAGGTGCTGGAGACGCAGCGCCCGCGCATCGCCGCGCTCCTGCGCACGCACGTGCAGCTGACCGAGCGCTGGCGCGCGGACCCGGCGGCCTTCGCCACCGCGACCAACGCCGCCTTCGGCCAGCTCACGCGCAAGCCCCTGCCGGTGCCCGTGCTCCAGGACGCATTCTCCCGCCTGGAGCCGAGCCTGGATCCGGTGCCCTCCGCGCTCGCCACGTCCGCGCGCAACGCGAAGGACCTGGGGTTCATCCCCAGCGACGACATCGCGGGGCTCGTGGACCTGAGCGTCCTGGACGAGGTGCGCGGCAAGAAGCCGGACTGAAGGGCCGGACAGCCGTCAGTCCAGTTTCTCCCCCTGGATGGACAGGGCCACGTTGGTCAGGTTCCCCTGCACCTCATAGAGGGCCACGACCTCCTGCCCATCGCGCGGCATCTTGCGAACCTGGAGGGCGCTCATGTCCAACGGCACGACGGCTCCGGACACGTCCTGGACATACAGGTTGAGACCTTCCCGCTTCACGACGGGCCCGGTGACCTGCTTCACCTTGTCCATGTCCGGGGAGACCTGCCGCACGGACAGGTTCTGGGTCATTTGCGAAGGCGCCGAGCTTGAAACCGTGTGCGGGACGTTCGTCGGGCTGGTCGTGCTCGGCCCCTCGGCGAGATCGGAGGGGCTCGTCGGGCCCTCAGCTCCTTCACTGCTGATGTTCGGTGGCTCCGCCATCGCCACACCCGAAAACAACAAGAGACCGAGCGTTGGTGCGCTCCATGCCACGGCTCGCCATCCCTTGGAGAATCTGCGCATCATCGTTACACCTCCGTGTCCCCGGGGGGCCATCCCCCGGCTCCTCCGAAACGTAGGGTGGGATGCGCGGAATGTTCAGCGGCGGAACACGGGCCGTGCGTGCGGGAGCGGCAACACAGTAGGGTGGAGCACACGCGAGCCAAGGACCGCTCGCAAACGAATACGAGGCACCTTTTGGCTGGACGTACCGACGAGCAGCACCGCATCGCCCTTTTCATCGACTTCGAGAACCTGGTCACCAACACCGGCATCAGCGCCAACCAGTTCGACCTGCAGCCCGCGCTGGACCAGCTGTTGGAGCAGGGCAAGGTGGTCTTCCGCCGCGCCTACTGCAACTGGTCGCGCTTCGAGGACGCGAAGCAGCGCCTGCACGACGTGGGCGTGGAGCTGGTGGACGTGCCCCCCTCCACCCGCGCGGGCAAGAACAGCGCGGACATGCGCCTGGTCATCGACGCGCTGGAGCTGTGCTACGCGCGCGAGCAGATCGACACCTTCGTCATCGCCTCCGGCGACAGCGACTTCTGCCCCCTCGCGTACAAGCTGCGTGAGAATGGCCGCACCGTCATTGGCCTCGCCGTGAGGGAGGCCAGCTCGCAGATGTTCGTGAAGGCGTGCGACCAGTTCATCTACATGCGGCCCAAGCACCGCGGTGAGTCCTCGCACAAGGACAAGGACCACGGCGGCCGGGGCGCCAAGGGTGACGACGCCAAGGGCGGCAAGCGGGGCGGCAAGGGCCACGACAAGGGCCATGATTCCAAGGCCTCCGGCAAGGAGGCCGCCGAGTCCAAGGGCGGCAAGCCCAAGGCGGAGGTGCCCGCCATCGCGCGCGAGGTGGTGCTGAGCCTGCTGCGCCGCGCGACCGGCCCGCTCAACCCGTCGCTCGTCAAGGAGACCATCGTCCGCAAGGAGCCCGACTTCGACGAGCGCGACCACGGCTTCTCCACCTTCGCGCGTCTGCTGGAGGCGCTGGAGCAGGAGGGCCTGCTCCGCCGCATCCAGCAGGGCCGCCAGGGCTACATCGTGGGCCCGGACTCGGACTTCGGCGCGCCGGCCCGCGACGCGAAGGGCGGCAAGGGACGGGCCCCCAAGGCGCCCGTCGCCGTGGAGGAGGAGGACGAGGAGCTGGAGTCCTATCCGGACCCCGAGGACGAGGGCCTCTAGGCCTTCCAGCGGCACCGGGCCGGGTTGCCTCGGCCGGCCCGGGCCGCGCGCCTCTGCGTCACGCGGCGCGCGGCGTGGTGGATTCGCAGAGGTGCTCCAGGAACTCCGGCAGCAGGCGCGCGGACATCACCCACAGCTTGCCGTCGCCCAGGTCCGCCAGCGACACGCGCTCCGCGTACTCCACGCAGGTGGCCTCCACGTAGTGGACGAACACCTTGCGGTCGCGGGCGCGGTACCACTCCGCCGCGCGGCCCAGCAGCGCCACGAACGCGTCCTGCACCTCCGGGCTCGCGTCGTCCGCGAGCGGCACCAGGCGCACGCCATCCAGCACGTTGAAAAGGTTGAGCCCCGGCTGCGCGGACTCGAACACCGCGAACGCCACGGCGCGGCCCTGGTGACGGGCCACCACCAGCTCGCGCTCGCGGGACAGGCCCGCCTCCCCCCAGCCGGTGCGCATGGTGCGCAGGTCGAAGCGCTCGGGCACCAGGTCCAGCGCCTCCCGGTAGGCCTCCGGGCGGGTGTGGGCCACCCGCGCGAAGAACGCCGCGCGCTCCTCGGCGGTGGGCGCGTCCAGGGCGATATTCGCGGGCGCCTGCCAGACCGAGTCCACCTCCCCTTCCATCAGGCGGAAGGGCACGAGGCACGTCTGGCCGGTGTGCGCGTACCAGGTGGCGAAGTCGAACTTGGTGTAGCGCACCCAGCGCACGTTCGCCTCGCAGTAGGCGAAGAACCACTTCACCTCCGGATCCACCTGCGTGGGCTCGTAGCCGCGCAGGTAGATGTCGCGCAGGGCCTCGCGCGCGGTGGAGCGGCTGCCCGGGGGCTGGTGCCGCGCCAGCTGGTGGGCCATCCAGCTGCCCGCGTAGGGCTTGAGCACGGACAGCGTGGCCTCCACGCCTTCGTCCGCGGGGCGCACCACGCGGTAGCCCAGGAGCGGCGCCTCCTGGAGCTTGTTCTGGGTCCGGTCGAACTGGTCGCGCAGGCTGGTGAACTTCTCCGGCTCCTTGCCCGGCAGGCGGAAGTAGCCGGACCGTTCGAAGAGCTTCCAGGTGGAGTCGTTCCAGTCGCCGTCCACCTTCGTGGAGGGGTGGGCCTGGGCCTCCACCAGCGCGCGCCACGCGCGGGCGCCCTCCGCGTCCAGGGGCCGGACGCTCACGCCGCAGCGGCGGCCGTTGGGCGTGCTGGAGATGTTGCGCACCTCCGCGCGCAGCCGCACCGGCAGGTGGTCATCCATGCCCACTTCGATGACCGGCAGGCGCAGGCCCGGATACATCAGGTCCTCGCCAGGCTCCGTGAGGAAGGACAGGCCTTCGTAGGAGACATCCAGCAGGCCGCGGCGCACGTGCACCTGGGGCCAGAGCGGATGGTCGAAGTCCAGCGTGCACGACGCGCTGGCCTGCGTGCGGCGCAGCCAGCGGTGGCGGAAGCGCACGAGCGACGTGGGTGAAGGCATCACCAGCAGGCCGCCCTCCATGCGCGCCTGGTCCATCTGGAAGTGCACCACGCTGGAATAGCCGAAGGCCTCCAGGGTGAAGGGGCCCGGGGGAAGCGCGCCGTGCAGGTGCCAGCCGAACAGGTCCTGCAGCGGTTCGTGGAAGGCGGCGGTGACCTGCGCCACGGCCTGGCCGTCCTGGGAGCGCAGGACGCCGCGGGCCTGGCGCGAGGCGAGCGCCTCGCAGATGCGCGCCACGCGCTCCGGGTGGTCAATCTGCTCGCGCCACACGGGCCGTGTCTCCGGCGTGAGGAGCAGGCCGTTGTCGCGCAGCGACTCCAGCAGGCCCACGATGCGGCGGCCGGCATCCAGGGGCGGCGCGACGAAGCGCAGGCTGACCTCCGGCCGCGCGGCGTTGACGCCAATCACCTCCGCGTCGAGCGCGGTGGCCCACCGCTCGCCTTCACCCACCACCACCGACGCCGCCTGCCCCTTGCGAGGCACCGTGCGCGACTCCAGGTGGAGCGTTAGATGCTCCAGGGACAGCTGCACCAGACGCCCGGGGGAGAAGTCCGCGCCAAAAGAAGCCGCCGCGCTCAACTCCGTCCCCACCCGATATCCGAGGAGGGCTTCGCGGCCGGCCGGCGCGTCGTGAGTGTCCGTGTGCATGGGGGGCTCCCTGAGGTGCTACGGGGCATGATTCTACGACGTCCGAAGAAACAGTGCTCTCCCCAGTTACGCGCGACCCGGGGAACTCGGATTCCCACAGAGTGGAGATCATTCACCCCTTCTGCACTCGGACCTACGGGCCGTGTCCGTGGACGTCCTTTGGACTGTCACGCACTGGCTTCTCACGCGCGGAGAATTTCTTTCTCGGACAGGCGCATGGCCTTTTGAGACAGGTGCGGCTGGCTCCAGCCCCTCGGGTCACACGTCACCCACGAAGTCAGGGGGCCTCCGACACATGGAACACGGCGGGACATGTCGCATGTCGGCTGGTGAGACATGGCTTGCCTTGGGGGGTGGAAGTCGGCGCGTACACCCGTGGGGGATGACTCGTGGCCCTCGGGACGTTATCCCGGGTGGCCATGTCCTCCTTGTCCACCCTCTGCCTCCACTGCGGCATGTGCTGTGACGGCACGCTCTTCACGCAGGTCCCGCTCCAGGCGGGGGAGGCGGAGGTGCTGCGCCAGCGCGGTCTGCCGCTGGCGGTGCGGGAGGACGGCGCCCCGGTGTTGGCCCAGCGCTGCGCCGCGTTGGACGGCTTGTGCTGCACGGTCTACGAGGCGCGTCCGGAGGCGTGCCGCCGCTACCGCTGCCAGCTGTTCAACGCGCTCGCGGAGGGAGAGGTGTCCCTGGAGGAGGCGAAGGGCGTGGTGGACACGGCTCACGCGAAGGTGGCGGCGGTGGGCCGCACGCTGGCTTCCCCTGGGAGCGGGCCGGGCAGCGTGATGCGGCAGGCGAGGACCGGCGCGGCGGAGCTGTCGCTGTCAGGGGAGGCCCGCGAGGCGCTGGCGCACGCGGAGGTGTACCTGGACCGCCACTTCCGGGGGCGGTTCCGGCGTTCGGGGTGAGTCACACCGGGGCGCTCATGCGGAGCACGTTGCGTGTGCCACAGGTGGCACAGACCAGGTGTCGCTCCATCATCGACGGGTCCCCGGAGAACGGGACGTCGTGGACCGTGAGCAGGCCGTCGCCCTTCTCCGGACAGGGGACCCGCGCTGTCGGGTCGACCGCTAGGATTCTTCCGGCTTCCACCCAGGCCGCGCTCATTCCTCGGCGCCTTTCTGTGAGAGTTCGTGCAATCGCGCGCAATCGATTTCCTGGACCTCGGAGAACCGCAAGCCCTCGATGAGGATCCGGCGTGCAACCGTGGCGGCTTCAGCAGGGAGCTCTTCGACACGGATGGGATGCTTCGGAACGGCTTCCCTCAGATACGGTCCCCCATTTGGATTTGAGTCGAACGCGAACACGCCCCGCTCCGCCATCATCCGCCACGTATCGTGGACCACTGAGAGCGGTCGTGCTGTGGGAGAAGCATCCGCGGACCCCGGCAACGCCAGGATGGCTTCGATCGCCGTGGAGTATGCGTCGGTGTCTCGCAGGAACTCCTTGGGGGCATAGCCCGCCCCCGCCGTGCTGAAGAACCCGACATGGCCCACGGCGTCGACCGCGATCCAGTCGTATTCCAGCCCCCAGATGTCTTCGGCTGATTTCGCGCTCATTCAAGACAGCCTCTCAATCAAGGAGACCCCAACGCCACCCGCTATCGGTTCTTGAGCCTATCCGCGTAGGCCTCCAATTCATCGTGCAGAGGTTCAGCTGCCTTCACGACCCGGCCCCAGACGGGATGGCTCGCTGCCGCTGACTTCGCATCATTCAGCGGCATGCCATAGAGTTCTATAAGCGCCTTGATGCTTTGGACGATGGTCAGCCCAGCATCATGGAGGGCAACAACTGCTTTCTCCACCGAAAGCCCCTGCCGGACGTCCTCACGGACCGAAGCAATGACTGCATCGTAGTTCATGGTCGTGCCTCTCCTATCCGTTCCACAAGCCCCTCAAGCAGCAGCACCAGACGGTCCACCCCGACCCCTTCGTGGTGTTGATACAGAACTTGCTCACCAGTCTCGGCGCTCAGGAGTTCCACGTCACAGAGGCCGTTTTCCCAGAGGGAGACGCGCCCCATCGTCAGCTCGGATTCGAAGTCGACGTAGGCGCTCGCGGGTCCCCCCTCCACGAAGCTCACCACGATTCCCTTGCTGGCGAACCCTGGCCCTCTGTCTGAGGACCAGGATCGATGCATGTCAATCAAACCCATTCCCATCAGCGCTTCCAGCATCTGGACGCATCGTCGAGGATGACCCGTGTCAGTGCTTCCTCGATCGAACGGGTCTCCGCCTTCAGGTAGTCCCCAGCCAGGGGTACTCCCGATACAACCACGGTGTACGGGCCATTGTCTTCCGCTGACCGCCGTTCCCCATCCAGCTTCATGACCACGACGGCCCCCTCCTGACGCATTCGCTCCAGGAGAGGAAGAACAGGATCAATCCCCACCCAATCCTCCGCAGGAGAGGCCTCTCCCAACTCCTCGAAGACCTTCAACAACAGCTTCCGGTGAGTATGTGCTCCCATCCATCTCCCCTCTCGCCAGCTCATACGCGTCGGCGTCTCACAGAAACTCCTTGGGCGATTACTCTCGCCTGGGCTCTCACGACTCGGAGAAGTTGAAGCAGTCGGCCGAGCGAGCGCCGAGAGAGCATTGGAAATGAGTGGGTGCCTCGGCACGCCACCCACAGGAGTCCCGCGCACGGGTTTGAAAAAGTCCGTGCGCGGGAGGTCTGTCTCTGGCGCGGCGAAGTAAGTCATCGCTTGGATCAGCCCTCGACACCGCCCTTCTGGGCCCCGGTGGCAAGGTCGACCTCGAACGGCTGTGTCGCCTCCTCCCGGAGGTCCCAGTATTCGCCGCGGATGGAATGCTCAGTTACCTCGAGGATCTTCAACCCATCCCAGGCCAACCGCTTCGTCCGCCACCGCATGCCTTCAGCTCCATAGGCCACCATTTCAGTGAGGTTCGCGAACACCACGACCCCCGCCGAAAGCACTGCGCGGACATCCGTGATGGGCACCGACTTGATCGCCTCCCAGTTCTGGGGATCTTGGGACGCAACGATGTAGCCCGCGCCTCGAGACACGACGCAGAGCTTCTTCGGGTCCGGCAGGCTCAGGACCCGGCTGAATTCCCCCTGTCCAAACCTTCCGAAAGCAAACACGCCAAGCCAGGGCGCACCACCTCCCTCTGGAGTGACACGCACCAGGATGCCGTCCTGCCCTGCGGCGGTGTTTCCTGGAAAGAAGTACCGTGGAGAGGCATCCGCGCTACGGCTGCCATCCAGCACCTCCCAGTTACCATCAAAAGAAAAGGCAGATTCCATCCGGACACTCATCGGGTCGGCTTGAAGAAGCGATGCATGATCAGCTCGACTTTGCTCGAGTTCGAGACCCTCACGCCGATCTCGAATGTACCCTGAACTCCGTTCACGCTACCAGGCATTGAGTACATGACCCCTTCGCTGCTCCACCCGGCCTTGGGCCGGGTGAAAAAGTTCGGCGTGCTCGTGCGTGTCCCCTGTTCAAAGATTTGCTTATTAAATGATTCCGGGAAATTATGGTACGGGCCCGGTTCCTCAACCCGCCGCAACAGCTCACGCGCGGAATAGATGCGCTTGGGCTGGACCGCGATGGATCCTCCCGCCTCCGATCCAGCGGTAACAACCGGCGCTGCTGTCGAAGCCTTGGGAACGATCCTCGAGGCGGTCGACATCGAGGAGGACTCGACCATGGCGGCGCTCTTGCCCGCGGCCAACCCGGCGGCGATCCGCCCCGCCGGAGAGAGTTCCGCACTCAACGCCGTGGCCGTCTGCCCCAACCGCGCGAACGTGAAGGCCATCAGCGTCTGCACCGACCCGCTCAATGCCTTGTCATAGTTCCCCTCCATGAAGCCGGAGGTCGCGATGTAGGTCCCATTTCCGACGTCCACCACGCCCTGCACCAGGAACATCGAGACGACGATGGCGCCATTCCCGACGTTCAGGACGCCCGCGACGGTGGCAGTGCCATAGTTTCCGCCCCGCCACGCATCCACCATCTCCGCTTCGATGGCGGCACCCTGCGCCAGCGCGGGGCCCATGCAGTCAATCCCCGTCTCCAGGCTGGCCGAGCACTTGCCGCTGGGGTCCGTGAAGCCCGTCGGGTTGCCGCGCGCGTAGGAGTAGAGGTTGCACTCGCTGGGGCTGGCCAGACACTGGTCCGGCGACTCCAGGAACAGACCATCCGGTGAGAGGAACTGCCCCAGCGTGGCGTCGTAGTCCCGCACTCCCATGCGGATGAGGCCCAGGTCCGCGTCGTACCCCTTCTGCACGAACTCCAGCGCCGGTGACACATCCGGGTGCGTCGTGCGGTTGCCATAGGGCGAGGCCACGAACGGAGCACCCGCCGTGTCCGTCAGCAACGTGCCCCGCGCGTCCGCCGCCAACGGGCGAAACACACCCTGCTGGATGACACCCACCAACTGCCCGGCGAAGTGCACGGGAAGCGTGAGGCCAGACGCATCCAGGTATTCGCCCGCCTCCAGGTACGCGGCCACTGGGGTCGCGCCCTCGCGCTTGAGGATGCGCTGGCCCCCCTCGTCGTAAAGGAAATGCCACTGGGTGGTTCCACGGGTCGCGCTGGCCACGTGCCCATTGGGACCGTACGTCAGCTGAAGGTTCCCCTTCGTCACCGCGCGGCCCAGGGCGTCAAACGTGTAGATGGCGCTCCCCGCGGTGAGCGTATTGCCCACGCGCGTCACCGGACGCGTCGTGCCGTTCTCCTCGATGGAGAGGGGAAGCCCCTCGGGCGCATAGCCATACAGGTAGCTGTCATGGGCATCCTGCGCCTGGGTGAGGAAGCCCTGGGGCGAATAGGTGTAGTCGCGCTGCCAGGACTGCGCGCCCACGGTGAAGTCCTCGGACTCCACCAGGCCACGGGCGTTGAGCCGCTGCGCGGTGGTGGCGTTCCACGTGGGCGTGGACTGCACCCGCGTGGTGCGCCGCCGGGTGAGGGCGTCATACCCGAAGCCCACGTGCGTCCCCCCGGAGAAGTCCACGGAGGACACCCGTCCCTCGCCGTCATAGGCCAGCGAGGCCCAGGGCGCCGGGGTCGTGCCGCCCGTCCCCAGCCACGCTTCCTTGAGTCGCCCGTGGCCGTCCAGCTTGTAGGCCTGCGTGTCGGACGACAGCGGCGTCCCATTCGCAGCCTTCACCACGGTGGTGGTGGAGGAGATGTCCCCCGCGTCGTTGTACGCGAGCTGCGTCTGGACTGTGCGCCAGCCGGTCAGCTCCAGCGTCCGGGACGTCAGCTTGCCATCCTCGCGGTACGTGAACATCTTGACGTAGCCGTCGCCCGCCACCGCCGTGAGGAACCCCTTCTGGTCCAGCGTGGCGGGACCCGAGGGCGAAGCCCCATCGTGGTAGTAACGGTAGACCTGCGTACCGCTGCCGGCGGTCGCGCTGTGCGTCTCCGTGGAGAGCCGGCCCAGCGTGTCGTAGGCCATGGCCACCTGGCGCTGTACGACGCCCGATGGCGAGGCGTAGCTCTTCCGCGCGATGAACCCCGCCGTCGCGTCGTAGGTGTACTCCACCGTGGCGATGCCCTGACGCACCAGTTGGCCCACGCGGCCGTGGCCGTCGTAGTGCACGCGGTGGGTCGCACCGTCCGGCAGCAGCACCTCGCGCAGACGCCCGGAGGCGTCGTAGTGGTAGCCGTAACGGGTGTGGGCCTCGTCCTCCTGCATCAGCACGCGCTTCGCCGCGTCCAGCGTGCGGCTCGCGGTGAAGGTCCCGTTCTCCACGGCGGTCTGGGTCAGCGCTCCGGATTCAAAGCCCAGACTTGTGGCCACCTGCTTCTCCACGCCCTCATGGAAGGCGGTGGTGGTGGCCGCGTCATGGCCGAAGGCGGACGCGCTGCTGAAGGCCACCTGCCGGCCTCCCGCCAGCAGCGCCGCGTAGTCCATGGCCAGCATGTTCACCGATGGCCCCACCGACGGCCGCAACAGCGTGCGCAGCTCCGCGCGTGCACCGTCCTTGCGGCTCAGGCTGTCGAAGGTCCAGCCCTCCGGAATCCGATGGGCCGCGGTGAGACCGTCTCCCGAGGCCGTGACGTACTCGATGGACTCCCGCACCGCCCCCTGAGAGGCGTCCACCAGGGTGGTGAGCTGGAACGAGCCTGGCGCGGTCGCCGTGGCGTATTGATAGCCATACGTCTGCTTGGGATTGAGTGAGGTCCCACCCAGGCTGTCCCACTCCCGGCTCAGCCGCTCCTGGCCGTCATAGCGGAAGAACCGCCGGTAGGGCGTGCCTCCCCGGTCCACCTCCAACGTCAACACCGCGTCCGTCAGCGAGTCGCGGTCCACCACGCGCGTCACCACGCCGTCCGGTGCGTTCGTCTGATACAGCAGCCGTCGTCCCGGCTCCTGGTGGAAGGTCGCCGCGCCCCTGCCCGGCACGAAGATGGAGGCCAGGGAGGCGTCCGGGTTGTACGTCACCTCCTGCAACGTCAGCGTCTGCGATCCCGCCACGCTGCGCACGGCGGTGACCAGTCCCCGCGAGTCGCGCTCCACCAGGCCCTCATGGCGGAAGTCCATCCAGGACTGCGCATGCTGCCCGGTCAACACCGTGCGGCTCTCCAGGCAGTGCATCGCCAGGCCCAGCCCGGACACCGACGCCCGCGTCCTCTCCGTGGTCAACGTCCCCTGCGCCGTCGTCGTCATCACCCGCGTGGGGCAGATGTCCGCGGTGTACCCGTCGTACTCCGTGAGCTCCGACACCTGCTGGCCGTCCGTCGTGGAGCGCCAGCCCTGCTCCTGGGCCTGCAACCGCTTCCACGGCAGACCTGCCAGCGACACGTCCTGGTAACGGCGCACCGAGAACTGCTCCACCCGTGGCGCCTTGTCATCGCGCACGCGCGAGGACAGCAGCACGCCCGCGCTGTCGTCGTCGTTGAGGAAGTGGGTCTCCTCCAGCACATGCACGCCCTCACGCGTCACCTGCCCATAGCCCAGCAGGAACCGACCCACGGAGTGCATCGCCGGCTGGCCGTAGGTGTACTGGTACGTCCGGGTCTCCTGCCCGCTGGACTGCACCGTCAGCGTGTCCAGCACCGGCTGGCGCGCGCCCTGCTGGGCGGCCACCGGGCTGCGCGCGTAGGTGAAGGCGAGCCGCGTCCCCTTGCCGTCGTCCGCGGACTTCAGGAGCCCCGTGCCGGGCGCATCCAGCGCCACGGAGTTCGCCAGGCCGTTCTCCACGAAGAACAGCTCCGTGTTGCCCGTGCCCTCCAGGTCCTGCACCACCGGGAAGCTGGAGTTCCACGCCAGCAACTCCAGCGCGGGGACCGGCACCTGCACCAGGCGCGTCCCGTCGTTCACCAGCAGCAGCGCCCCGTACTGGCTGCCGGCGATGACGTCCTGCAGGCCGTCGTTGTTGATGTCCGTGAAGCTCAACTCGAAGCCCGCGAGCGACACCGGGCTGTCGTCCGGGAAGTGCGCCTCGTAGATGTGCGGCTCCGGCTCGAAGAGGAACTGGCCCTTGCCCGCGTAGACGAAGAGGTCGTTGTAGGAGCGCACCACCAGGTCCGGCACGCTGTCCCCGTTGAAGTCATGCACCCAGGTGGCCTGGGGCTGGACCTGGAGATTCAGCGTGCCCGTCACCGGGACGGCCGCGAAGGCATACGCGGTGGCCGTGCTCTCGTTGGGCAGCACGCTGTAGCCACCCGGGTAGACGGCCAGCAGGTCCGGCCGCCGATCCCGATTCAGGTCCACCAGGCGGGTGTTGGGACCCAGCTCCCACGCGTCATGGAGCCAGCCCTGATGCACCGGGTGCCCATCCCGCTCGCACACCAGCATCTCCGTCTTCGACAGGAACGCGTTCCAGGAGAGCGACACCACCTGGTAGTCGGTCTGCTCGGGACGCATCCTCGCCAGCAGCCGGGGCTGGTTGAACGCGGACGCATCCGGCCGGCACTCGATGCGCGCGTCCAGGGCGGCCGGAGGCAGCGGGTCGAAGGTGTAGCCGCCCGGCTGCTGCCGGATGAGGCTGAAGTCCGTGCGGTTCTCCAGGTCCACCAACCCGTCGTCCCCGTCATCCAAGGGCGTGGACTCGGAGGGCAGGGCCACCCCTTCGGAGTAGGCCAGCATCACGCCGTCGAATTTGGGGATGAAGCGCGGCGACACGCTCGGCAGGAGGTCCGAGGCGCGCTCATACGCATACGTCACCGCCGGGGCGGACTGCCCCGACGCATACGTCCGCTGCACGAATTCAAGCTGGAAGGCGGGGCCCAGCGCGTCCTGGTGGTAGCCGACGGCGTAGCTCCAGCGCAGCCCGAACAGTCCCGTGACCGCATCCTTGCTGCGAGCCTCCACGCGCGTCACGCGCCGGTCCAACCGCAGCGCCTCTCCGGACCGCCAGTCCACGAAGGCCGTCGTCACCGGCTCGTGGATGAAGTCCACCCGCTCCTGGAAGTCATCCCCCAGGCCCCCATAGGAGGCACGCGTCAGGAAGAGGCGGCCAGAGGCGTTGGCCGTCCACTCCAGCTTCGTCTTGTGCCCGGTGACGTCCACCACCTGCGTGAGGTGCCACGCATAGGTGCCTCGCGCCGTCTGCACGCGCGCGGTACCGCCGAACGTCCAGCGGCTGCCGTCCGGAAGCAGGGCCACCAGGGTGGTCCCCTGCTCCTCCATGCGCACGTTGCTCTTGAGACCCACGGGGTACCACCGCCCGTCCGTCCCCTTCACCATCCGGCCCCAGGGACCGGTGAGCTCGTCGTTCGAGTAGTCCAGCTCGCCAATGACACGCGTGCGCGTCATGGCCAGCGACACACCCCAGCCCTGCCCCCACTCGCCAATGCCTCCCTCCGGCGAATAACTGGGGAAGACCTGGGCGTGGAGGACCCCGCGCTCCGTGGGCACGGCGAACGTGGAGGCCAGGCTGAAGCCTCCCCGGCTCACGTCCGCGGGCCCCAGCTCCGTGGCCGCGTACTGCCCCACCAGGCTTCCGCGACGGGGCGCATCCAATTGCGGCGCCTGTACCAACGCATCATTGAAGGGCTGGGCAAGCACCTGCCCGCACCACAGTCCGGCGACCAAACCCAACACGCTTCGCATGGCGATGTCCCATTGATTGAAAGAAAGACAGGCACTGAAAAACGGCCCCGCCCGGGCTGCACCCACCGGGCAGGGCCATGACTGACTTCGGTGTCCGACGGGCGCTGACTACTGGCAGCGCATCACGCCGGGAGGCTTCACGCTGGGAGCCTCCTGCTTCGTCTCCACCCGGAAGACCACCAGCAGCTCGAGGGTCTTCGCCAGCGGGCTGTTCGGGTTGATGAGTCCGGGAGCAGGCGGCAGGTAGTTGCCCACGATGGACTGCACGTCCAGGTGGTAGCTGGTGAAAGGCGACAGTCCCGCGGCCACTGACGACGTCGACAGGTACGCGTCCAGCTTGTTGTTGGTCGGCGCCGTCAGCTCCGCCATCGTGCCGAACATCAGCTGCGCCGAGGGCCCCAGGTACTCCGCCGTGGCGAAGTCATACTGGAACAGCGAGGACGCCGCCGGGAAGCGCATCGCCGGCGTCAGGCCCAGGGGAATCGTGTACGGGTCGGACGAACTGCCGGCAGGCAGGACGCCGTAGACCGCCAGGGTCCGGACGATGGGCGTCACCTGATTGCAGGGCAGCAGCTTCTGTCCGCCCGACAGGCTGAAGAAGTGCTCCGGCGTGAGGGTCAGCGTGGGGTTGCGGTTCGCCAGGATGTCATCCCAGACCGCCTTCGACAGGGCCGGGTCCGCCTTGCGGTAGAGCGTGACGGGCGTCTTGTCCTGGCGGGGAATGCTGACGATGACGTCCAGCACCGGGTTGGCCGGTCCGATGATTCGCGTCGCCGCCAGGCGCGTCTCCACCGCCTGTGCCGCCTGCTTCGCCGTCTGCGCCAGCACGGTGATGTCCGTGCTGGGAGAGGCCGGGTCGATGGCCGTGAGCGCGTTCAGCAGGTTGAGCTCGGACGAGGTGAAGTTCGTCAGGGTGGACGGATGCAGGATCCGCACGGTGGGAGCCAGCCACTGGCTCATCACCTCGTCCAAGGCCTCCAGCTTCACCCGCAGGGCCGTGCCATCCAGGTTGCGCAACGTCCAGGCCGGAGCCAGGGCCAGCAGCCGGGACTGGGTCTGGGCATAGGTGCGGTCGTCCTCCAGCGCCTGGATCTCCAACGCGACCTGCCGCAGCTGCCGCTCGATGTTGACGAGCTCCACCTCCCGCTCCACGTCGACCAGTGCCTTCTCCACGAAGGTGCCGAAGAGGGTGCGGAGGCTCTCCGGGTAACCCTCCAGGCTCGTGCAGCCGCAGGCCAGGTAGAGGTCGCTGAAGGCCTTGCTGCGCAGGCTGTTGATCTGGCTCGGCAGCAGCCGCCCCTGGGACACGTAGGACTGGGCCTGCGCCTTCATCTTGGCCAATCCGGACACCATCGACGTGGTGATCTGGATCGCCTCGCTGGACTGCGGGCTCAGCTCCGCGACGCGCACGTCCAGTTGGGAGTGGCCCACCCACCCCTCACACGCCGCGGTGGGCGTGCTGGCCACGATGGCCGCGTCGTTGACGACCACGTAGTAGTCCGACTGCGCGTTCACCAGCAGCGAGGTGGACGGAGACTGGAGCACGCGCGCCGAGCGCACATTGGCGCGATCCGTCATGCCCCGCACCACCTCCACCAGGAGGAGGCTGCCCACCGGCTCGTCCGGGAACGGCGCCAGGGGAGACCGCACGCCGCGCGCCACGGAGAAGGTGGTGTGCGCGTTGCTGCCGGTGGAGGACGTCTGATTCCACGTCCGGCTCCACGTGGTGCCACTCTCGGAGCTCATGCAGGAGTTGACCCCGCCAATGCCTCCGATAATGGGAATGTTGGGATTGAACCCGGCGCAGAACGTTTCGGTATTCGTCGCGTTGGCGAAGTTGCCCTCCGAGTTCACCGTCTCGTTGGCGGTCGCCGTGTAGACCTCCTGCGAGTTCGTCACGGAGAAGCCTTCGGGCCCCGTCATGATGGGCGTCTGAGCGGGAAGCGGGGTCCGCACCTTCACCATGCTGCCATTGGGACCACTGGTCAGCCCCAGCGCGCAGGTCGGGGACCAGCGGCCTGAAACCTGGACGACGAGCTGGCTGCCCAAGGAGGGCTGGAGCTTGAAGGTGGATCCATCCAGCTTCAGCGACGCCATTCCCTGCACGTCATTGGCATTGGGCCCCATGCGTCCCCGGTTGGGGACGATCAGGGAGGATTCGGTCTTCAGCATGACCTGGCCCTGCTCCGCGATGGCCGGGTACAGGGCCTCGAAGCCATCCATGAAGTCACCCAGGCGGGCCTCCTCCACGGCCTGGCTCACGCGCAGTCCATTGAAGTCCTTGTTCAGCGACTTCAGCTGCGCATCCAGGAGGAGGCTCCTGTTGTCCAGATTGGCCAGGTTGCCCTGGTTCTGCAGCTGGGCAAGCAGCTCCAGCACCAGCGTCTTGCGATTGGCGTTGTAGGCGGTGAGGTCGCCGTCCAGCTCGCCGATGATCTTGTTGAGCTGGGCGAGGATGGCCGCCTGCTTCTGCGCGTCCAGCCCCACCTTGAGGGTCTGCTCGTTCTCGGAGGTGAAGAGGCCATTGACCGCGTAGCCGGTGGCGCGGGCCTGGGCCTCGCGCAGCATCGCTGTCAGGGACATGGCGGAACCGGACACCGGCCGGTCGAACAGGTCGTTGGCGACGTAGGTTCCCGCCGGCAACCCCAGCGCGTCCTCCACCGCGGAGCGGAGGGCGGCGTGGCCGGAGACCATCCGGTTGAAGACCCGCTTCCAGTCCGCCGACACATTGGCCGCCGCGGTGACCTTCGTCTGCAACGCGGACGCATCATTCAGGTTCGCCAGCACGTTCCAGAGCTGGCTCGTGACGGTGGACCGGGTGGAGCAGGACACGAAGCGGCAGCCCATGTCGTGCAGGCGGCTCACGTCCAGCATCCGCTCGTTCAGCCCACGCAGCGAGTCATCCAGCAGGTAGAGCAGCGGCGCTCCGGTGAGCGGCGGCGTGCCCGCCTCACCGAAGGCCGCGAGCAGGACCTGGCGGTCCGCCACGAAGCCGTCGGACAGGACCTTGGCCCGGACCGTCTCCGCCTGCGTGTCATTGGTGGCGGTGAGCCCCAGCTCATCCTTCAGCCAGGCGCCCTTCCAGAAGGCCTGCATCACCTGGCTCGTCTGGGCCATGAGCGCTGGCGACGGCGCGGCCGTGGGCGACAGGTGGGCGCGGGACGCGCCGTACCACCGCTGGATGGCGATGAGCTTCGCGCGCAGCTCCGCGATGCGGTTCTCGCTGCCCAGCGTCGTCGTCATGCCCGGCAGCCCCTTGATGAGCAGCTGCGAGGTGATGCTGTCGTAGACGGGCCAGTACGCCTGGGTGTCGTAGCCGGAGGACGCGAGCTGTTCGATGCCCGTCGCGGCCGCCGTGCATGTGTCCAGGAGGGTGCTGGCCGCGGTGCTGGAGACGTGGCTGTCCAGCATCCGCTGGCAGAGGGCCAGCGTGCCAATCACCTCCTGGGAGGCGGTGAAGCTGGCCGACGGCGCGGGCAGGCCCGTGGAGCAGGTGTCGGACGTGAAGTCCTCGTTGTCGAAGTACTCCCCCAGCAGGCCGTTGCTGGCCTGATCCGGCGTGAAGAGCCGGTTCGTGGGGATGGGCGTGACGCTCGGGGCGCCCGGGGGCTGCCAGTGCAGCCGGATGCCCGCGGCCCAGCCACCCTCGCTGTGCTCCAGCTTCAGGGCATGGCGGCCCGCGGTGAGCGGGACGCTGACCTGGTGCCAGACCTCGCCCAGGTAGGTGGGGCGCTCCAGCAGGAGCTGGCCGTCCACCCACAGGCGGACGCTGTCATCCCACTTCACGTGGAAGGCATACGTGCCCGTCTGGGGCGCCTCCACGAAGCCCGTCCAGCGCACGGAGAAGGTGTCCGGCGACATGAAGGGGGCCGGGGCATCCAGGTTCCAGGTGAAGTCCACCGTCGGGTCCACCCGGAAGAAGTGGTTGATCTCCGGATAGGCCGTGTAGAGGGCCTGGACCCGCGCGCGGCGCGTGGCGTACCCACCCGCCTGCACGTTCGAGTCGAAGGCCGGGTTGTCCGCGTGCAGTTCGAACAGCAGCTTGAGCGCGTTGACGAGCTTGAACTTCAGCAGCGGGCCATCCACCGCCGCCGGAGCGACCGCGTCCAGCTGGGTCGCCAGCCGGGTGTACTTGGTCTCCACGGACGCATAGGGCGTATCGTCCGCCGTCATGCAGCGCGGGCGGTTGGGGAAGCCCGTGCGGATGTCAGCCTGGGCGTCAGCGGTGCTCTTCAGCGCGTTCTGCGACAGGCCTCCGACAGAGTAGTACAGGCCTCCGCCCGACAATCCGTCGCACGTCGCCGGATCGGCTTCGGTGCCATGCGTGGGCGCACGGCAATAGTCATACTTGGGCCGCGAGGGGTCAGGACAGGTGGAGGGGACCTGACCGCACTCGGGGTGCGGGCTGGTCGTCCAAGAGGACGCCACGTTGCTGACGGTGATGGAGCAGCCTTCCGTCCACGGGGTCGTGGTGACGGTCTGGCTCCATCCGGTCCCGCCGCTATTGAGCGTCTCAGGGCTGCCGAGCACACGGTTTCCCGTCGAATAGGCAGACACGATGGCCAGGGGGAACTTGGGGTCCCTCTTCCCGTCGGCTTCCAGGTTCAACAGCAGCTGCGCGGCCCGGGCCTGACACGTATACGTGTAATCGCTCGTGTTGGTGTTCTCGCAGGGGGGCTTCTCTGAGTAGTCGCAGTACTGTATGTAGATGTTCTTTCCGGCCGCCTTGATGTCCGTATAGGTGACGGTGCTCCGGGTGGAGTGGCTGCAGGTGGCGTCCACCATGCAGGGCTTGGTCTCATAGCCAATCTGGGGGCATGCCGACGTGTTGCTCAGCTTGAAGCACTCCCTGCGGTACTCCCAGGGCCCCTGACAGACCAGATCCAGCCCCGTGGGAGCCCCTGGCAGGGTTTCCGGCGCCACCGTGGGCCGGCAACTGGAACCGTTCAGGGCCTCTTCGGCCGTGGCCCACTTCTCCTGGGTGGCTTCCTCCTCGGAAGGTTGCCCGCAGGCGACCATGAGCAGGGAAACCCCCAGCCCCCATAATGCTGAGATTCGTCTTTTCATTAGGCCTTCGATTCCATGGCGATGCCCTGCGCGTTCCGCGCATGGGCGATGCTGACCGTCGAGTCAGGATGTGCTCGCGTTCGAAGCCGGATGACGGGGACCGGTGCGCTCGCGGACTGGATACGAGACGAGTCCGCGCGGCTGGTTCACCGAATCATCCGGACCGGTGCCATGGAGTGGCCGGGGGTGTGGCGCTACTCCACCAGGGCGAACTCCACCCGGCCCAGCTGTTCGTCGGTGGAGACGACCTTCACCGTCACCGGCATGCCCACGGTGAAGGTCCGCGTGCGGCCCACCATGGACAGCTCGCGCGCGTCCGGACGGTAGGGGCCTCCGGCGAGTCCCTCCGCCGGCACCATGCCCTCCACCCACATGCCATCCAGTTGCGCCACGAGGCCGAAGGGCTTCACCCGCACGATGCGCGCGGGGAACTGCTGCCCGATGCGCGTGGACATGAAGCGCGCTTCCAGCTCGTGGTGGCGGTCCACCTCCGCGCGGTTGGCGGAGCGGGCGCGCACGTTGATGTGCTGGGACAGCTTTTCAATCTCCGGGTCCTCATGCACGAAGTCGCGCAGGCCGCCCAGGTACGCCTTGATGAGCCGGTGCACCGCGAGGTCCGCGTACCGGCGGATGGGCGACGTGAAGTGCAGATACAGCGGCGCGGCCAACCCGAAGTGCGGCCCCGGCTTCACCGTGTAGCGGGACGGACCCAGCGACCGGCGCAGCACGGAGCGCAGCGCGGCCTCCGCCTTCGCGCCGGAGATCTGCCGGTCGAACGCGGCCAGGGCCAGCGGCGTCAGCTGCGCGCCGAAGCCCGCGGCGAACCCCGAGTGCAGCGCGAACGCGTTCACGTCCGACACCCGCTGCGGGTCGGGCTGCTCGTGCACGCGATACACGGTGGGCACTCCCCGGGTCATCAGCCACGTGGCGATGGCCTCGTTGGCGGCGACCATGAAGCGCTCGATCATCCCGTGCGCGGAGGTGTCCTTCTCCCCGGCCAGACCCGACACGGCGCCCGCGGTGTCGAAGGTGAAGCGCGCCTCGTCTCGGGACATGGCCATGCCGCCCCGGGCCGCACGGGACACGGCGAGCCGCGCCGACGCCAGCCGGAACCAGGGCATGGCCTCGCGCACGGGCTCCATGGCGGGGGACACGGTGTTGTCGTCGAGGAAGTCCGCGACCTCGTCGTAGTTCAGCCGCGCCCAGGAACGGATGAGGCTCTCATAGACATCCGCGGCGGTGACGCGGCCATCCGGGTCGATGCGCAGCTCCACCGTGAGACAGTTCCGCTCCTCGTTCGGCACCAGGCTCAACCAGTGCGCGGACAGCTCCTCCGGCAACATGGGCAGCACGCGGCCGGCCAGATAGACGCTGGTCGCCCGGTCGCGGGCCTCCAGGTCCAGCGGGGTGCCCTCCTTCACGGACTCGCTCACGTCCGCGATGGACACCAGCAGGCGCAGGGCGCCGTCCGGCCCCGCGGGCAGCACGGAGATGGCGTCGTCGATGTCTCGCGTGGAGGGCGCATCCACGGTGACGGTGGGGATGGAGCGCAGGTCGCGCCGGGCCCCCTTGAGCGCGTGGGGCGTCTCCTTCGCGCGGCGGGCCTCCTCGACGACCTCCGGCGGGAAGTCCCGGTGGAGGCCATGGCGGGCGATGACTCGCTCCAGCGAGCGGTCCGCGCCGGGCTCCAGGCGGTAGAGCAGCACGACCTTGCCGGCCGCGATGCGGGCGACGACGGCGTCGTTGGGTTGGACGGGAGTGGTGCCCGGGTCCAGGGGCCATTCGGTGTTGGAGACCTCCTTGTCGATGCGCAGGAAGAAGGCGCCCTTGCGCGACACGACCTCGCCGTAGACCGCGGTGCGGGTGCGCTCCACCAGCGACAGGCCCGAGGCGGTCCAGCGGCCCTCGCCGGACGCCGTCACCGTGGCGGAGACGATGTCCCCCGCGAAGAGGGGGTTGAGGTCCGGCGGCGGAATGAAGGCGGACAGCACCTCCGGAGTCCCGGGCTTCTGCACGGTGAGGAAGCCGAAACCCCGGGGATGTACGTCGACGCGGCCGGTGACGGTGCGCGGAGAGGTGGAGGTGTCCATGTGCGCGCCGTCGTAGCCCACGGCGCGACGAACGTCACCAGAAGCCAGGAGGCTGGTCGCTGTCTGTCTTCAGCCGCGCGCCCGGATTCAATTCGAAGACCAGACCGAACTGCCAGAAGCTGATCCGCTCCAGGAAGAGGATGTTGTAGTAGTCCTGCCCGTGGATGTACCGCGCGAAGAGGCCAAAACCCGCGCTCCACCAGGGATTCACCGCCGCCTCCAGGCTGAAGGTGGGCCGCTGGAACGGCGTCTCCCCGAACGGCTTCGAAAACGTCCCCTCCAGCCGGAAGCGCGTCCCGTTCAGCGCGCGCTCCCCCACCAGCCCCAACCCCCAGTGGCCGGCCCCGTACACCTCGCGCTGGGCATGGCTCATCCCTCCGGGCCCTATCGACGAGTTCAGCTCGTAGAAGCCGTTCGCCCCCAGGATCCACGCGCTCACCCGCTGCGGATCCACCCCGAACCCCAGCCGACCATGCAGCTCGAAGCGCAGGAAGTTCGTGGAGAAGCTCCCTGACACCTCGTTCAACGGCAGGCTCCCCTCCGCGGGCGTGCAGTCCGGGTCCGTCCCCGTCTGGTCCGCGAAGAAGCACCCCTGCGCCCCGTTGGAGTAGTGCCCGAGGATGGCGTTCAACCCCACCGCCACCGCTCGGGGCTGACTGTCCTTGTCCGGCCCCCGCAGCAGGCGCAGGTGCGCCGCCTGGAGCGTCAGCTTGGGGATGTACGACGGCGGGATGACGGGGCTGCTGTTCGTGTTCAGCACCCGCAGCCGGATGAGCGGCGTGAACACCAGCGAGAACAGCGTCTCCCGCCCGTCCTCCTTGAAATCACCCAGGCGCAGCTGCGGCAGGAAGAGGTTCGGCGCGAACTGCCCCTCGAAGAGCAGCGGCGCCGGCGACTCCGGGTCCCCCAGCCGGTGGATGCGGTTGGGCGACACGAACAGGTACGTCCGGTCCAGGAACAGCGGCGTCTGCAGGTCGTACTCCACCTGCAACCCCTCCGCCCGGGCCTCCCCCCACGCCAACACCACCCCCAGCAGCGCGCCCACACACCGTCCCCACCGCCCCATCTGGCCCATCCGCGTCTCCATGGCGCGCACAGTACCGAGCCCCCCACCGCCGTCCGGCCCTCCCGGGGCCTCCTCTCCGGTGCCGGACAATCCACGCGCGTTCCGGCGGAAACCTGTCTCCGCCCGGACGAAGGCCTCATCCTCGTAAACCCTGGCATCTGGCCAGAAACCGTGGTCCGGGCCTTTCGCGTCGGTCCCCGCGCCGGTGTAGAGTCGGACCCCTTACGATGGCTGGGACGACGCTGACGCTCACTCCGGACGGATTCCGTGGCCGGGTGTTGGGCAAGTACGAGGTGCTCTGCCGCCTGTCGACAGGCGGGATGGCGGAGATTTTCCTCGCGGCCCAGAAGGGGCTGGCCGGCTTCCGCAAGATGGTGGTGCTGAAGCAGATCCTCCCCGACATCCGCGGCGAGGAGGAGTTCGTCCGGATGTTCCTGGACGAGGCCAAGGTCACGGCCGCGTTCAACCACCCGCACATCGCCCACGTGTACGACCTGGACGTGGCGGACGGGGAGCTGTTCCTGGCGATGGAGTTCGTGCCGGGCGCCACGCTGGTGGAGGTGGCCCGCGCCTGCCGCTCCGCCCACGAGCCCATCCCCATGGGCCTGAGCCTGATGGCCGTGCGCGATACGGCGGTGGCGCTCAACTACGCGCACAGCTTCACCGACCCGCTGGGCCGGCCCTCGCCCGTCGTGCACCGGGACGTGGCCGAGAAGAACATCATGGTGACGTACGAGGGCGTCACCAAGCTGCTCGACTTCGGCATCGCCAAGAGCCTGGCGCGGGCGGGCCGCACCGCGGTGGGCATGGTGAAGGGCACCAGCGGCTACATGTCCCCCGAGCAGATCATGGGCGACCCGCTGGACGCCCGCAGCGACCTGTTCAGCCTGGGCGTGGTGCTGCACGAGTGCCTCACCGGCATGCGGCTGTTCTACGCGAAGAGCGCCGACGCGATGATGAACGCGGTGCTGAGTGGAGAGGTTCCTCCACCCTCGCGCGTGAACAAGGAGGTGCCGCCGGAGCTGGACGCCATCGTGCTCAAGGCGCTCGCGAAGCGGCGCGAGGACCGCTACGGCACCACGCTGGAGTTCGCCCGCGCCATCGAGCGCGCCGTGGGCCCGCGCATCTGGCACCCGGAGCAGAGCAGCGAACTGATGCTGCGCCTGTTCTCCGAGCGCCGCGACCAGACCCGCCTGCTGCTGATGAGCGGGCAGTCCACCGGGGACGGCACCTCCAGCGAGACGCAGGTGGCGCAGGTGCTGGCCCGGGGCGTGGATGTTCCCGAGCCGGTCGTGGCGCCTCCTGCCGGTGCCCTGCCGCAGATCTCCTCCACGTTGCCGCCCCGTTCGCCCGCGGCGGCCCCGCCGGCCCGGGCGCCTGCTCCGGCGAAGGCGTCCGCGCCTCCCGCTCCTGTCCGCCGCAACACGACGGAGGAGCTCGCGGTCCGCAAGCCCACGGCCGCGACGCCGCCCTCGCGCCGGGTGGCTCCGCCGGTGGAGACGCCCCGGCCGCCGCCCACGGACTCGCTGTCCGCGAACCCCGATGACTCCGAGCCCGGCGTGCGCACCCAGCCGGCCCTGCCGCCCGTGGTGCTGGACGCGTCCCTGCGCATCACCGCGTCCAACGTCGCGACGGCTCCCGGCTACATCGAGGGTGAGACCATCCTCACGCCCCTGTCCCGCGTGGGCGCGCAGCCTCCCGTGGATCCGAAGGCGCGTCTGTCGAAGGAGCCCCCGGTCTTCGTGCCTCCGCCCGATGAGCCCCGGGCACGCTCCGGACGGGAGACACCGTCCGAGGATGCCCGCTCGCGCTCCGCGCGGGACGCGGCGAACGGCGGTGCCGAGGACTCCAGGTCGCGGTCCGGCCGGGATGCGACGCACGGAGCCAGCGAGGACTCGCGTCCCCGGCCGCCGCGCGAAGCCCTCAATGCTTCCGAGGATGCACGGGCCCGGTCCACGCGGGACGCCGCGAACAGCGGTGCCGAGGACTCTCGTCTCCGGTCGCATCGCGACGCCGCGAATGGAGCCACCGACGACGCGCGTGGGCGTTCGGCTCGCGACGCCGCGAATGGAGCCACCGACGACCCGCGTGGGCGTTCGGCTCGCGATGCAAACGCATCCACGGACGACTCACGTGGGCGCCCCGCTCGCGATGCAAACGCATCCACGGACGACGTACGTGGGCGTTCAGCTCGCGATGCAAACGCATCCACGGACGACGCGCGTGGGCGTTCAGCTCGCGATGCAAACGCATCCACGGACGACGCGCGTGGGCGTTCAGCTCGAGACACAAACACATCCACGGATGACTCGCGGGCACGCTCCGCTCGCGATGCAAACGCATCCACGGATGACTCACGTGGGCGCCCCGCTCGCGACGCCGCGAATGGAGCCACCGACGACGCACGCGGGCGCTCCACTCGTGACGCAAACGCATCCACGGACGACGCACGCGGGCGCTCCACTCGTGACGCAAACGCATCCACGGACGACGCACGCGGGCGCTCCGCTCGCGATGCAAACGCATCCACGGACGACGCACGTGGGCGCTCCGCTCGCGACGCGAACCCATCCACGGATGACTCACGGGCCCGCTCCGCTCGGGACGCCGCGAACGGATCCGCCTCCGCCGACGACTCCCGCCCCCGGCCCTCACGCTCCTCCACGCTGGACAGCGTGCGCGTCACCCAGCCTCACAACCCGCCGCAGGCGCTGCTGAACGACAGCGAGACCGCCATCTCCCGCGTGCCGGCCCTGCCTCGCGAAGAGGCCCCGGAGAACACACCCGCGGTCCGCCGCTCGCCGTCCTCCCGTCGCAAGCAGTCCTCGCCCCCCGCACGCGCCAGCGCGGCGCGCGCCTCCACCCGGTCGACCGAACCCCACGACTTCCTCACGGACTCCGACGCCCCCACCCCCCGCCGCGGCCGGGGCGGACTCATCGCGGCCGGCGTCGCGCTCCTGGGAATCGCGGGCCTCGGCACCACCGTGGCCCTCGGACTCGACGGCGGTCGGTTCGCCGCGCTGTGGGACTCCGTGCTCGCGCGGCCCCCGGCGACGAAGTCCTCCACAACTTCTCCACCGCCCTCCGCCCCACTCGAAGCCCAGAAGGCTCTCCCCGCCGAACCTCCGGCGCCGAAACCCTCCACCGAACTCGCGGACACGGTTCCTCCCACCAACCCGCCCCCGGACGACGCGGCCCCCGCCGAAGACACCCCGCCCCCGGACGACTCCCAGGTCGCGAAGGGGAAGACCCGCGCCCCCGTCCGCAAGACCAAGCGCGACGCCAGCGACACGCCCGCTCCTGTCCGCAAGCCCCGCACCCCGTCCGAGGACGCCCCCGAGGTCGCCACCCCCACTCCGGCCGAAGACACCTCGGAGCCGGCCGCGGCCCAGGGCTTCCTCACCCTCGTCACCGAACCCTCCGCCCGCGTGTCCCTGGGCAACCGCTCCCTCGGCGAAACCCCCCTCACCAAGGTCGCGCTCCCGGTGGGCAGGCACACGCTGAAGCTCATGGATGGGACCGGCCGGCCCCTGAAGCTCCTCGTGGAGATCAAACCCGACGACACCACGTCCGTCCGGGTCCCCCTGGAACTGCTGGCCAATCCCTGACCGGCGCCCGCGCGGCTCCCGTCCCCCACGCGCAATCACGCGCGGGGGTCACGCGTACCCAAGGCATTCCGCGGAGGCCGTGCCCTACGTCCTCGCGCCACGCCCGGAGCCGACCATGAGGATCACCTCGCTGTCCCTGCTCGCCGCCTGCTGCCTCTCCGCCACCGCCTGCACCGCCCACGCGCAGGACGCCACCAGGCCCTCCTCCCGCGAGGAAGCGGGAGAGACGCGCCAGGTGGAGGACTTCCACGGCGTCTCCGTGGGCCACGGCATGCACGCGGAGGTGAAGGTGGGTCCCAAGTCCGTCCGCCTGGAAGGCTCCTCGGAGGCCCTCTCCCGCATCCGCCTGGTGGTGGACAACGGCATCCTCACGACCCGGGTGGACCGCAAGGGCTTCTGGGGCGGGCTGAACGGCCGCGTGAAGCTCATCGTGTCCTCGCCCACCATCGACCGCCTGGAGGTCAGCGGCGGCGGCCACATGAACGCGGAGGCCACCGCGTCCGACGACTTCGAAGCCGAGGCCAGCGGCGGCGCCGTCCTCAACGTGCGCGGCGTGGACGCGAAGAAGGTGGAGGCCGAGGCCAGCGGCGGCTCCGAAGTCACCCTGACCGGCCGCGCGCAGAAGCTGGAAGCGGAGGTCAGCGGCGGCTCGCAGCTGCACGCCCGACAGCTCCAGGGCGTGTCCGACATGCGGGTGGAGGCCAGCGGCGGCGCCATCGTGGAGGCCGATGCCCCCTCCAGCATCTCTGGCGATGCCTCCGGCGGCAGCGTCGTCCGCCTCTCCAAGCGGCCCCAGAACTCCCGCGTCGACGTCAGCGGCGGGTCCCGCGTCGACGCGTCGAACTGACTCCGGAGGAAAGGTTACCCGGGCCCCGGGGAGTTCCCGGGGCCCGGACAGGCCCCCCACGAGGCAACGGAGACGCCGCACACCGGACCTCCAAGGTCATCCGGGCGACCGTCCTCCTTCCACGTGGACACCCACCGCACGGACAACACGGTCGGGCGGGCACGTGGACCCCATGGAACACGCCCGGGTTCGCCGAGCGCTTCGCAGTCCCCAAGATATCGGGAGTCCGCCCCAATCCCAAACACCCTCCGTGTCTTTCACCGCACCCGCCGAGGCCCCCTGCGTCAGTCGCTGACCGCCATCCCGGACCGGCAGTGGAAGCAGACCCGCCGCGATTGCACGGTGCGTCGATGGACGCAGCAGGTCGGATTCATTCAGCGATGTTGAAAAAATCCGTACGAGGGGGAGTTCGGGGCAATGGGTTCAACGGGGCGGCGGCAGGCGGTCCACGTTCTGCCGCTCGACCATCCAGCCCGGGTACTCCGGAGGCAGCTGGGAGACGGCGTCCAGCTTCGCCAGCTGCTCCGGGGCGAGGCGCAGCTCGGACGCCGCCAGGTTGTCCTCCAGCTGGGCCTCCGTCTTCGCGCCGAGGATGACGGTGGTGACGTGCGGCTGGTGCAGCAGCCACGCGAGCGCCACGCGGGCCACGGTGGCGCCCGTCTCCTTCGCCACGGCGTCCATCGCGTCGATGGCGTTGTATGCGCGCTCGCGGTCCACGGGCGGGAAGTCGAAGGCGGCGCGGCGCGAGCCCTCGGGGCCCTGCGAGTCACGGCGGTACTTGCCGGACAGCAGGCCTCCCGCGAGCGGACTCCACACCATCAAGCCCACCTGCTGGTCCTTCATCAACGGCACCAGCTCGCGCTCCAAATCGCGGCCGGCGATGGAGTAGTAGGCCTGGAGCGATTCGAAGCGCGCCAGGTGCCGGCTGTCGCTCAGGCCCAGCGCCTTCATCAGCTGCCACGCGGCCAGGTTGGACGCGCCCAGGTAGCGCACCTTGCCCTCGCGCACGAGGTCATCCAGCGCGCGCAGCGTCTCATCCAGCGGCGTGGCCACGTCGTAGCCGTGAATCTGGAGCAGGTCGATGTGGTCGGTGCCCAGGCGCTTGAGGCTGGCGTGCACGGAGTCGTAGATGTGGTAGCGCGACAGGCCCACCTCGTTCTGGCCCGGGCCCATGCGACCGCGCACCTTGGTGGCCAGCACCACCTCCGACCGCTTCGCCGCGAGCGCCTTGCCGAGCAGCTCCTCCGACTTCCCGTTCGAATACACATTCGCCGTGTCGAAGAAGTTGATGCCCGCGTCCAGGCACCGGCCCACCAGCTTGTCGGCCTCCGCCTGTCCCTGCTGCCCGATGTTCTTCCAGAAACCCTCGCCACCAAACGTCATGGCGCCAAAGCACAGTTCAGAGACAAAGAGGCCGGTGCGGCCCAGCGGACGGTATCGCATGCGCGTGTCACCCAGGATGAAGGGGAAGGCGGCCCCTCTTAACGGCCCACGCGAAGGCTCGCCGCACGAAGGCACGCGATGACGGACGCTCCCCGCTTCGTGGGCTGGGACCTGACCGACCCCTTCGCCCGCGCCCCCCGCCCCGTGGATGAAGCCATCCTGGACCCCCAGGGCCGCGTGCGCTTCTCCCAGCGCGTCTGGCCCCGGGCCGACGCGCGTCAGGGATTGGACCCGGAGGCCTTGGTGAAGGCCTTCCCCGTGGCGCCCGGCGACGTGGTGGTGGTGGACGGACCCCAGGCGCTGGCGACCCCCGGGGCCCGGGTGCGCGACGCGGAACGGCGGCTGCGCGCCCCGGGCCGCACCCCGGACGTGCTGCCCCTGCCCGGAGCCCCCTTCGCCGGCTTCGTGCGCGGGAGCGTGCTGCTGTTCGCCGCGCTGCGAGCCTTCAACCGGGTGCCCATGCTGGACCTGGACACCCCCGTGCTGTCACGGGCGCGCCTCTTCGAGGCCTTCCCCGGCGCCACCTGGCGCGCGCGGGCCGTGGAGAAGTTGGGGGCCAAGGCCACGCCCGAAGGACGCGCTCGCAGGAAGGCCCTGCTGGAAGCCGCCGGCCTGCGCTTCGTGGACGCGGGCCCCTGCACCCACGACCAGCTGGACGCCGCGGTCTGCGCCTGGCTGGGGTGGCTCACCCGCATGCGCCCCGAGGACGTCACCGCGGTGGGCCTGCCCCTCACGCGTGACGCGGAGGGCACCTTGCGCGAAGGCCGCATCCTGGATGCCCCGCGCATTCAAGGCGCGCCGCGCCAGCATTGACCAACACCAAACGTTAAACATATTTTACATCACTTACATTCTATTCTGCTTTAATCCCTCTCAACTCCGGAAAAAGAGGGACACGCATGCGTGGAACGTCTTGGAAGGCCGTGGCGGTGGTGGCAGGGCTCCTGTGCGCGCCGGTGCTGGCGGAGGAGGCGGTGCCCCACCTTCCGTATGGCGTGCCGGTGCCGCCAGGGCAGGCGTTGAGCGCGGCGCCGGAGCCCTTCGACGAAGCGGTGCACGGCCGGGCGCATCCCAACACCCAGCCGCAGGTGAACGAGGTGCTGAAGGGCGCGGCGGCGCGGCTGCCGGAGCGCTCCAGCCGGCCCCGCCCGCGCGACCCCATCCCGGACATCTTCCCGGGCTCCGGGGACCGGGGCTTCTGGGTGAATCAAGGCCAGGGCATCTTCGCGGCGAACGACGCGCAGACGGACCTGGTCATTCCGGACAACGCCATCGGCACGACCCTCTACGCGCCCACCCACATGCCGGCGGGCAACGGGTGCGTGGAGACGGTGACGGCGCACTGGCGCTATTCGGGGATGGCGACGACGGCGCACGCGCACGGCTTCTGGGACCACTGCGGCATCGACGGCGCCACCGGCTGGCAGACCTTCGAGTACATGGACGCGGCGTGGAAGGACAAGTACGTGCGCCTCTTCGACGGAGAGGACCGCTACTTCACGGAGGCCTACAAGGACGGCAGCGGCTGCTCGCACGGCGTGCTCTACAACTTCAACCTGGGGCTCTGGGAGGAGAAGCTGACCCCGATCTGCGGCTCGTCCGGCTTCACCAACGGCTGGACCATGTGGGAGTCGCACTACCTGATGGACGTGGCGCAGCGCTGCCCCGCGTTCCCGCGCATCCGTGCGTCCAATCTCCAGATCTACACCGTGAGCGCGTGGCCCGCGTTGAGCCCCAGCAACAGCACCCAGCTGGGGCCCTACGGCCTGTGCTGGACCAACGGCACGTACAACTTCCAGGTGTCCGTGCCCAACAGCGACTGGACCGCGCTGACGCCGTGAGGCCTCAGCGCCCGCGCACCGGGTCCTCGTGATGGTCGTGCCCTGGCCCGCCGAACGTTCCGGGCCAGGGTTCCTCCGCGGGCTTCAGGCCGGGGATGGGGAAGCGCCGGAAGCGCGCCTGGCTGTACGCGAAGGGTGGATCGCAGTCGCCGCACGTCGTCGCCCCGTCCATCAGCACCAGGCTGTCCGGCCCCAGCTCCAGGAACTGCGCGGGCGTCGCCGCGTTCGACACCGGGCACTGGAACACCTCGCGGCCGTCGCGCGCGCTCACCGCGAACAGCATGGCGCCCCGCGCGTCCAGGCCCGTGCCCACCACCACCGTCTCCGGCGGCAGCCCCGGCCACGACGCCCAGCTCGCCAGCCGCACCTCCGGCGACACCGGCCCCGACCCGCCCTGGAACGAATACGTCCAGGCCGGCTCCAGCCCCGGCAGCCCGTAGCCCTCCAGCCGCCACTCCCCGACGGTGTCGTCCTCCGAGGGAGACGGGATGAGGTGCCCGGAGGTCGCCACCGCGCGGCCCAGCGCCTGGGGGAAGGGCCGCGAGCCCACCGGCTGCCCGTCCTTCGTGCTCAGCGCCTGCGCGGAGCGTTCGTTGAGCAGCAGCCCGTTCACCAGGGCCAGCTCCCCCGCGGCGAAGGCCTCCGTCTTGCGCCAGCGCGGCACCCCGTCCGACGAGAACGCCATCAGCAGCGTGGGCGCCCCCGGATACAGCGGCGCCCCCACGTTCTGCGTGGGCCCGAACGCCAGGTACAGGTCCCCCGCCGCGTCGGACGCCACGCCGTACGGGTGCGGGTGGTTGCACTCAGCGAGCAGCGGATCCTGCAACGCCTGCGCGGACACCATCCCGCCAAAGGCATCCAACACCACCAGGAAGTACCTCCGGCACAGCGTGTCGCGCGAGGCGCCGGGCGGATAGGCCTCGAAGAGCGCCGCCAGCCGGTCCGGCTGCATCACCCCCAGCCGCGCCATGAACAGCGTCGTCAGCCCCTGCGCGAAGTCCGGCCGCGCCGTGGCCAGGTCGAACGTCCACCGCGGCGCCCCCGTCGCCCGGTCCAGCAGCGACACCTGCCCGGAGGCCGGCTGGTCCATGCACAACAGCCGGTCGTTCCACAGCATGCAGCGCCGCCCGGCCACGCTCGCGCGCACCGGCAGCGGGCCCGCCGCGTCCATCAGCGCCGGCACGAAGAAGCCCACCAGCGTCACGTCCCCCGTGGGGCCCACCAGCAGGTCGTGCAGCGCCTCGCCGTTGGAGGCCGCGTCGTAGGTCCAGTCGGGCCTCAGCGCCGTCGCGGGGGGGCGCTCGCACACGGGCCCCTTGCACCTGCCCACCCCCTGGCAGGGGCTGGCGGGCGCGCAGATGAAGTTGTCCGGCGGATCCCTCCGCTGGCACGCCCCGTCCAGGCACACGTCCGCGGCATCGCAGCCGCGCTCGGGGCCGCAGAAGGTGCCATCCGGCGCCTTCGCCAGCGTGCACCCCACCTTCGGGTCGCACGTGCCCACCTGGCACTTCCCGTCCCCAGGACACGGCGGCGCCGGCACGGACGTGCAGCCGTCCAGCGGGTTGCACACGTCCGTGGTGCACGCGTCGCCGTCGTCGCAGACGCGCTCCACGCCCTTGCACAGCCCCGCCGTGCACGTGGCGTCCCGGAGGCACGCGTTGCCCGGGTCGCACGCCGTGCCATCCGGCAGCCGCGCCTCCACGCAGGACTCCGTCACCACGTCGAACGTGGACGTGTGGCAGGCCACCGGCGTGGGGCAGTCCGGCAGGGGGTTCGCCTCCCCCCGCAGCTCCACGCGCACCTCCCCGCCCCCAGGCGCCCGCCCCGTCAGCGTGGCCGTCAGCACGCCCGTCGCCTCCGGCCGGTAGAAGAGCCGCACCGGCACCTCCCCCGGCGCCATCCGCGCGGGCAGCCCCTCCGCCACGAACGGCGCCGCCAGCCCCGTCCACTCCACGTCCAGCGTCGTCCGGCCCGCGTTCACCACCCGGACCTCCATCACCCGCTCCACCCGGGGGTAGCTGGCCGGGAACGCCACGGCCTCCTGGGAGACCCGCAGGAGGCTCCGGGCGCCCGTCAGCGGGGGTTGCTCCCGGCAGGCCCCCAGAAGCGCCAGGAAGGCCGCCAGGGCCGTCGCCAGGGCCTTCCTGGAAGCCCCAGCCCCACTGCCCAGCGTCCACGCGAGCGCCATCCGTGCCTCCTGCCTTCCGCCTATACCACCCCTCTTCACTCCTCCGACCCACGGCACCCCACCCCCCGGGGTTTCCGGATTGGGCACTTCCGGGCCGGAGTTTTTTTCAGCCCCAAGGGCTTTGGGTTCCTCCAACCGCCCGGAAACACAGGCCTGTTGCAAGGTACGGTTCTGGCAAAAGGCGCGGACATGACCCTGGCCGGCCCCTCCAGAGTTTCTCCGGGATTGCAGGCGTTCACGGTGCTCATCGCCCGGGGCGTGCAGTCCACCGTGGACGGGCTGCCGGAGGGCGTGCGGCGCGCGGTGCTGGCGGAGCTGTTCCGCCTGGGCGCCCGCGCCTGCCAGGAGCACCCGGGCCGGACGCCCTGCCCTCCCTACACCCTGCGCCTGGACGTGGCGGACTGCCGGATGCACGTGGAGCTGGACCCGACGCGCACCCGGCTGTCCCTGACGGGCCTCACCCGGCCCCGGCCGCACTAGAGGGCGCGTGAGCGAGCGGTGGACGTTCGGGCAGATGCTGCCCCGGCGCGCGGGCTACGAGGAGAGCTGGGAGCTCACCTACCGCGTCGAGCAGCTCCGGGAGCTGGTGGGGCAGGAACTGCGCCTGGACGCCGCCCTGGCCGAGGAGCTGGAGGACACCCTGGCCCGCCTGGTCCAGCGCAACCAGCGCCTGCGCGGCCTGCACCGCATGGTGTCCGCGGAGCGGGAGCCGGAGGACCTGGTCATGTTCCGCGCCGCGCTGGAGGACCTGGACCGGCGGCTGCTGGAAGACCTGCCCGGGCTGCTGGACCGGTTGCGCGCGACGCTCCTGTAGCAGGGCCGGCGTTTCCCACCTGTGCGCCGGACCCATCTTCTTCACCAGTCTATTTGGAGTATTGATCAACTGGTGGAAGCAGTAGGCGGCGCGGAGTTGGGGACAAGTCAGCAAGCGCGCGGATTCATGAAGGAATCGGCGATCTGCTACATGTGGGCAAGTTGCCGGTTTCCCCCGGGCATCCACAGCGTCGCTTCCGTGCCACCGGTTTTCCACAGGCCGCTCCCAGCCATCCACAGGTGATCCACAGGGACCTGGGGGGCATGCGAGCCCACCCCTCGCGGGCCGGGACCGGGATGAAGGTCCCCCGTTGCAACAGCCCTGTTATGGTCCGCTCCGGCTTTCTCACGACGCGGGCGCCACCAGGGGGCGCTGGAGGATGAGCTCATCGACTTCCATCGGGGCGAGCGCATCGGGAAGTACGAGGTGCTCACGCAGCTGACCGTGGGCGGCATGGCGGAGCTGTTCCTGGGCTACACGTCGGGCCCGGGCGGCTTTCGCAAGTACGTGGTCATCAAGCGCATCCTCCCGGACGCGCGCTCCAATGATCAGTTCGTCCGCATGTTCCTGGACGAAGCGCGCATCACCGCGGCCTTCAACCACCCGAACATCGCGCAGGTGTTCGACCTGGGGGAGGAGGACGACGGGCTCTACCTGGCCATGGAGTTCATCGGCGGGCAGAACCTCAACCAGGTGACCAGCGCGTGCCTGAAGAAGCGCCAGCCGGTGCCCCTGGCGTTCACGCTGTCGGTGGCGCGCGACGTCTGCCTGGCGCTGCACTACGCGCACACCTTCACGTCCCCCGGCGGCGAGGCCAGCCCCGTCATCCACCGCGACGTGGCGCAGAAGAACATCATGGTGACGTACGACGGCACCGTGAAGCTGCTCGACTTCGGCATCGCCAAGGCGAAGAACAGCCTGGAGCGCACCAGCGTCGGCACGGTGAAGGGCACCACCGGGTACATGTCCCCGGAGCAGGTGCGCGGCGATCCGCTGGATGGCAGGAGCGACCTGTTCTCCGTGGGCGTGGTGATGCACGAGCTCATCACCGGCGAGCGGCTGTTCGCCGGGAAGACCGAGCGCGACGAGATGGTGAAGATCCTCGAGGACTCCATCCCGTGGCCGTCGGTGCTGCTGCCGCACGTGTCCGAGGACATCTCCCGCGTGGTGATGCGCGCGCTGGAGCGCAACGTGGACCGCCGCTACGCGTCCGGCCGGGACATGGCGCGCGCCATCGAGAAGGCGGCGGGCGGCAAGCTGATGGACGCCGAGCAGCGCGCGGCCCTGATGAAGGGCCTGTTCGCGGAGCGCATGGCCGCCACGCGCTCGCTGCTGGAGAGCGCGGACGTGACGACGAGCAGCCAGGTGCTGGCGTCGGCGAAGCGGGCCCTCCAGAAGGATGACGGCCCCTACCTGCCGGAGCGCAAGGCGACCGCGCTGAGCGTCGTGGAGGCGCGCAAGAAGGCGGAGATCGCCCGGCTGCGCGCGGAAGACCCCACCAGCGAGGACACCGCGCCCCCGGTGAAGCGCTCGAAGCTGGGCGTCGTGTGGGCCCTGCTGTCGCTGTCGCTGCTGCTGGGCGTCGCCTATGGGGCGTTCCGGCTCGTCCAGTTGATCGAAGCCGAGGAGGCGCCCCTCCCGGTGAACCCCAGTGCCATGGTCGCCATCCCCATCCGCCCGCCCGGAGAGCCGGTGTCCGAGGCGGGCACGGCCGGCGCGGAGCCGGACAAGGACAAGGACAAGGACAAGGACAAGGACCGGGGCGCGAAGGACCGGAGCGCGAAGGACCACGACCCGGACTCCGACCGCGAGGAGCCCCGGCCGACGCGGGGCAAGCGGGCCCGCGGCGAGGTGACGCTCTTCCTGGATGAGCGCGCGGAGGTCTTCCTCAACAACAAGTCACTGGGCCACACGCCGCTGGTGAAGCGCGCGCTGCCGGTGGGACAGGCGGAGCTGGTCCTGGTGGGCGAGGACGGCAAGCGCCGCCTGCTCGCGGTGCCGGTGGAGACGGGCAAGCCCGTGCGCCTCAACCTCAAGCTCCGGGAGCTGCCTGGCCGCTGAGGGGGCGGCTCCCCTCCCCCGTCGGGCGCGGGCTTCGTTCCGGCATGGACGGATGGAGAAGGGAAGGAGCGGCACGGGCGGAGGGTGTCCGTTATCCTCCCGCCCCCACCCTTCTCCCCCCTGAGCCCGCGACCCTCATGGCGTTCTCCCTTGGCTTCCTGATGGACCCGCTCGAGAGCGTGCGGGTGGACCACGACACGACGTTCTCGCTGATGCTGGAAGCCCAGCGGCGCGGTCACGACGTCTACTACTTCGAGCAGGGCTGGCTGCGCTTCAACGGCCGGAGCGCGGAGGCGCGCATGCGCCGGGTCCGGGTGCGGCGCGAGCCGGGCCGGCACTTCGACGTGCTCTCGGAGGAGGTGCGGCCCCTGTCGAAGCTGGACGTGCTGTTCCTGCGCAAGGACCCGCCGGTGGACGCGGACTATCTGCACGCCACCCAGCTGGTGGAGCTGTGTCCGGACCGGGCGCCGGTGTTCATCAACAACCCGTCCGGCATCCGCGACGCGAACGAGAAGCTCTTCACGCTGAACTTCCCGGACCTGATGCCGGAGACGCGCGTGACGCGCGAGCTGTCGGTGGTGCTGGAGTTCGCCGCCGGGAACGAGAAGGGCACCATCCTCAAGCCCATCGACGGGTTCGGGGGCAAGGGCATCCTGTTCCTCGCGCCAGGGGACCGCAACGCGCGCTCCATGGTGGAGCTGCTGACGCAGGGCGGGAAGGAGCCCATCCTCGCGCAGGCCTACGTGCCGGAGAGCCGCCTGGGGGACAAGCGCATCATCCTGGTGGACGGAGAGCCGGTGGGCGCGGTGTTGCGCGTGCCGTCGGACGCGGACCACCGGGGCAACATGGCCGCGGGGGGCAAGCCGATGAAGGCGGACATCACCGCGCGCGACCTGCACATCTGCCAGCGCCTCAAGCCCGCGCTCCAGGAGAAGGGGCTGACGCTGGTGGGCATCGACGTGCTGGGCGACTACCTCACCGAGGTGAACGTCACCAGCCCCACCGGCCTGGTGGAGGCCAGCCACCTGGACGGCGTCTCCTGCGAGGGGCGCGTGCTGGATGTGGCCGAACGGATGCACGGCGCGCGCTGACGTGACCGCTTCCGAGGGGCCCGACGACGGCGAGACGCTGGACTCCATTGGCACCGCGGACGTGCGCGTGTTCCAGCGCCGGACGGGCTACCGCTTCACGCTGGACGCGGTGCTGCTGGCGCACTTCGCGGCCACCGAAGGCCGGGACCTGCCCGGCCCGGTGCTGGAGCTGGGCGCGGGCAGTGGCGTGGTGTCGCTGCTGCTGGTGAAGCAGTTCGGCGTCGCCGGGCCGGTGGACGCGTTGGAGTTGCAGCCCGCGGTGCACGCGCGGCTGACGCGCGCGGTGGCGCTCAACGGGTGCGAGGGCCGGGTGCGGCCGGTGCTCGGGGACCTGCGGGAGGCGCGGTCGCTGTTCGCCTCCGGCGCCCATGGACAGGTGGTGTCCAACCCGCCGTTCCGCCGGGCCGAAGCGGGCGTGGTGAGCCCGGACCTGGAGCGGGCCGTGTCCAAGTCGGAGGTGGCGTGCGACGCGGCCTCGGTGGTCGCGGCGGCGCGGCATGCGCTGCGGCCGGGTGGGGGCGTGAGCCTGGTGTATCCGGCGGCGCGGCTGGCGGAGGTGCTGGGCCTGCTCGAGCGGGCGAGGCTGTTCCCCCGGGTGTTGCGGTCGGTGCACGCGCGGGTGGAGGCCCCGGCGACGCGCTTCCTGGTGCAGGCGCTGCGGGACCAGGACCGGGGGCTGTCGGTGCGGCCGCCGCTCATCGTGCATGGGGAGGGACCGGGGGGCTACAGCGCGGAGGTGGCGGCGCTGATGGACGTGCCACTGGCGGAGCGGGGCGGGGGTTGAGCGCCCGTCCGCCGAGCGACGTGCCTTGCGAGCGTCGAGGCCGGAGGGGCGGACGCATCACAACGTAAGGGGCACTTCATCCACCGGACGCCCGCGTCCCGACGAGGAGAGCTCCCATGAACGTGATGATGCTGGACGAACGACCGTCGATGCTGAAGTCCGCCGCGCTCCTGCCTGCCCGCCTGTCGCTGGGCGCGACGATGATCCAGCACGGCGTGGCCAAGCTGAAGAAGGGGGGCACCGAGCAGCACTCGGGCATGTTCGAGCAGCTGGGGTTCAAGCCAGGGCGGCCGTGGGTGCTGGCCACGGGCATCACGGAGCTGGTGGCCGGGGTGAGCTCCATCCTGGGCATCGCGACGCGGTTCACCGCGCTCTCCGTCATCGTGACGCAGGCGGTGGCCATCGCGAAGGTGCACGGCAAGAACGGCTTCGACATCACCAAGGGCGGCTACGAGTTCAACGCGGCGCTCATCGCGATTGCCCTGGGGACGTTGATGCGCGGCCCGGGGCGGCTGTCGCTGTACGGCGCGCTGGAGCGGCGGGTGAAGCGCAGGGAGCTGAGGCACTTCCGGCTGCTGCCGCGTCAGCGCCGGCGCTCGGCGCTGCTGGACGCGCTCGGGTAGGCCGTCCCGGGTTCGGGGCAGCCGGAAGGGGTGTGAGGGTGTCGCCTGCCCGGCTGCTGTCGAGCCGGGCCCTGGGGTGGCGCCCCTGCCCCCGCGCCTTCCCGTAAGATGCGCCGGCCATGTCCCCGTCCGTCCTGCTGATGCTGGCGCTCACCGCGCCCGCCGCGTCCGTCCCCAACTTCTCCACAGCCGAGCGCCCCAGCACCGCGCTCCTCACCGAAGCCGGCACGACCTCTGTGCGCTCCGTCATCCGGAACGCCGGAGCGAATCCGCTGGATGCCGTGGGCGCCGCGTCGGTGATGGCCGTGGCGAGGGGGCCGCTCACCGAAGGGACGGGAACCGCGCGGCTCACGAGCGCGGGCCTCGCCTCCGTCCGGGCCGTCGCGATGAACCGGAGCGCGGGCCTCGCCTCGGTCCGCGCCGTCGCGATGAACCGGAGCGCCGATGTCGCGCCCCGGGCCGCTTCCGCCGGGGTGACCTTCGCGAACGGCGCGGCGTCCGCGGTGTCCGCGACTCCTGTGTCGCTGCGGATGCCCGCTGGCCTCGCGCCCGTCGCTGCTCCCGCGTCCGTGAGCGCGCCGGCAACGGGTGTGGGAGCCTCCACGGCCCAGTCCGCCGCGCCCGCGACAGGCGGTGACACCCTCTCCGAGGCGGGCCGCATCGCCGTGGAGGCCAGTGTCGCGGCCCTGCGCGCCGCCGCCGTGGCCCTGCACGGCAAGTCCGGCACCGCGTCCGGTCTCGCCACCGTGGGCGATCCCGACGCGCACTTCGCGCGCGGCGTGGAGGCCCTTCAGTCGAAGGACTCACGCACCGCCATCGCGGAGCTGTCCGCGTGCGTGCAGGCCGCGCCGTCCCGCGCCGACTGCCGCTGGGAGCTGGGCTGGGCCTACTCCGTCGAGGGCCGCTGGGCGGACTCCCTCGCGCAATGGACCCAGGTGCGCGCGCTCAACCCCCACCAGCCCGACCTGGAAGGCGCGCTCACCCAGGCCCGCAACCAGGCCGCGCTCCAGGCCCGGCTCGCGCAGCCGTTGAACGGCCCGCCCCGCCCTCCCCCGCCCCCGGGCGCGAAGCTGCGCATCCGCGCCACTGGCGACCTGATGCTCGGCACCACCGTGCCGGAGGGCTACCTGCCCCCGGAAGGCGGCGGCAGCGTCATCGCCGCCGTGCGCCCCCTGCTGGAGGACGCGGACCTCACCTTCGTCAACCTCGAGGGCCCGCTCTGCGACACCGGCCGCACCACCAAGTGCCGCTCCGCCTCCAACTGCTACGCGTTCCGTTCGCCCACCTCGTTCGGCCAGTACCTCCAGCAGGCCGGCGTGGACGTGGTCTCCACCGCGAACAACCACTCCGGTGACTTCGGCGAGGAGTGCCGCCGCGCCACCGAGTCCACCCTGGACGCGCTGGGCATCGCGTGGAGCGGGCCCCCGGGCAGCGTGGCCACGCTGGAGCGCAACGGGCTGAAGATTGGACTCGTGGCCTTCCACACGTCCGCGGGCTGCAACCACCTCAACAACCTGCCCACCGCCACCGCGCTGGTGAAGCAGGTGGCCGCCACGCACGACATCGTCATCGTCTCCTTCCACGGCGGCGCCGAGGGCGGCAAGGCCCTGCACGTCCCGCCCGGCAAGGAGATGTTCTTCGGCGAGGACCGCGGCGACCTGCGCGCCTTCACCCACGCGGTGGTGGACGCGGGCGCGCACCTGGTGCTGGGCCACGGCCCGCACGTCGCGCGCGCGATGGAGTTCTACCAGGGCCGCCTCATCGCCTACTCCATGGGCAACTTCGCCACCTACGGCCGCTTCAACCTCCAGGGGCCGCAGGGCCTGGGCATGGTCCTGGAGGTGGAGCTGGACAGCCAGGGCCGCTTCTCCACCGGCCGCATCCTCCCCACCCGGCAGGTGGGCGAAGGCATCACGCAGCCGGACCCCGCCGCCAAGGTCGTCTCGCTGGTGCGCAAGCTCACCGCCGAGGACTTCCCGGACACCGGCGCCCGCATCGCCGACGATGGCCGCCTCTCCCCGCGCAAGTCACCCGCGACGGCCTCCAGCTCCGCGCCGTAGCGCGGCGCCTTCCCGACAACGCCGCACCCCCACCCACGGACCCTCCACGCCGGGGCCGCTGAAACATCCCGTTCCACGCTGCTCCCTCGGGGAATGCGTGGCTCGTTGAAGCCGGGCTGCTGCCTGGACTGCCGTGCGCATCATTGCGCCCCCAAGCGTGCCGCGCCGGGCAAGGCGCGCTCGCGCGGCGTGCGCTAAGAGAAGATCCGCCGTGCCTGCCCATCGACTGCCAAGACTCACTTCGCTGCGCCCATTCGAATACCCCGGCTACTTCGCGGTGTGGCTGGGCGCGCTCATCTCCAACATCGGCACCTGGATGGAGACGGTGGCGATGGGCGTGTACGTCACCCAGACGACGGGCCGCGCCGAGTGGACGGGCGCCATCGTCGCGCTGTCGTTCCTGCCCGCGGTGTTCCTGGCGCCGGTGGGTGGGGCGCTGGCGGATCGCTTCGACCGGCGCGCGTACGCGGCGCTGGGCGCGCTGCTCCAGGCGGCGCTCGCGGGCGTGCTGACGGTGCTGGCGTTCCGGGGACAGCTGTCGGTGTCCGCCATCGGCGTCATCTCGTTCCTCAGCGGGTGCGTGAGCACGCTCACCTACCCGGCCTTCTCCGCGCTGCTCGCGGAGCTGGTGCCGCCGCACGAGCTGCACCTGTCCACCAGCCTCAACTCGGCGCAGTTCAACCTGGGCCGCATCCTGGGGCCCACGCTGGCCGCGGTGGTGTTGCAGGCGGGCGGGCCCGCGTGGGCGCTGCTCGCGAACACGCTGTCCTTCTTCGCGGTGCTGGTGGCGCTGTGGCGCGTGGTGCCTCCGGCGCGGGACCCCCGGGTGAAGCGCGAGCCGCTGCTCGACGGCATCGTGCGAGGCATCACGGTGGCGTACCGCGACGAGGACATCTCGCTGGTGCTGGTGGCCACCTTCTTCGTGGCGGCGCTGGTGGCGCCCTTCATCGGGCTGGTGCCGGTGTTCGCCATCCGGGAGCTGGGCCAGGGCGCCGCGGCGACGTCGCTGCTGGTGACCTGCCAGGGCGCGGGCGCGGTGACGGCGGCGCTGTGCGTGGGCACGCTCGCGGAGATGGTCGGCCAGGGCAGGCTGCGCGGCTACGCGGCCATGTCCATCGCGATGCTGTCGGGCGTGTACTGGCTGGCGCCCACGCTCCAGGTGGCGGCGGTGTGCATCTTCTTCCTGGGCGCCAACTACCTGGTGCTGATGAGCAGCCTCAGCGCGTCCTGCCAGAACCGCGTGCCGCGCGAGCTCCAGGCGCGCATGGGCAGCCTCTACAGCATGGTGCTGGGCGCGGGCTATTCGCTGGGCGTCTGGTTCCAGGGCGCGCTGGCGGACCGGATGAACCTGCGCCTCGTGACGCTCGGCGCGAGCGCCCTCTTCCTCACCCTGGTGCTCTCCGCGCGCCTGCTCAAGCCCCACCGCTTCGAGAACCGGCCCACGCCCCAGGCGGAGGTGCGTCCCTTCTCCGACAGCGCGCACTGACGGCCCTCAGTCGCCCTCCAGGTCCCGCTTCAGCTTCGACAAGAGCTTCACCGCGTGCGTGGCGTAGGAGGAGATCCACCGCGCGTGGATGTCCTGGATGGGCGCGGCGTTGAGGTAGTTCCACCGCGTCCGCCCCTCCTTGCGCGACACGACGAGCTCCGCCTTCTCCAGCACCCCGAGGTGCTGCATCACCGTGCAGCGGTCCAGGGTCGCCTCGAAGTGTTCGCACAGCTCCCCGGTGGTCCGGGGCGCGTCCTTCAACAGGTCCAGGATGGCCCGCCGCCGCGAGTCCGCCAGCGCCTTGAAGAGGAGGTCGTCCTGGGTGCTCCTTGACATGTTATATTTATATAACCTATTCCGCGCTGGAACCAGTTCACGGCACGAGGTGGCGCATGGAGCCGAAGTTCCAGGTGCAGTTGAAGATCCGGAAGCCCGCGGCGGAGGTCTTCGAGGCGGTGGTGAACCCCGCGAAGCTGGGGGGCTACTTCGTGCAGAAGGCCAGCGGGCCGCTGGTGGAGGGCACGACGGTGAAGTGGTCGTTCGCGGAGGCGCCGGGGGAGTTCGACGTCACCGTCCGCCAGGTGGTCCGCGACGAGCGGCTCCTCTTCGAGTGGCCGTCTGCGACGGGCGGCTCCACGCGGGTGGAGATGGTCTTCAAGCCGCTGGAGGGCGGGGCCACGCTGGTGCAGGTGAGCGAGTCGGGCTGGACGCAGGACGCGAAGGGGCTGAAGGCCTCCTACGACAACTGTGGCGGGTGGATGCACATGATGGCGTGCCTCAAGGCGTACCTGGAGTTCGGCATCCCCCTTCGTGAGGGCGGGGCCCTCTGAAAACCGGGGCGCGGGGGAATGTCCCGGCGCGACCTCCGTTCTCCGCGACCCGTTCCACCCCCTGGAGACCCATGTCCGTCCGAGTCCCCGCGCTGCTGCTCTCCGCCCTGCTCCTGTCCGCTCCGGCGGCGAACGCGCAGGACACGAAACGCGCCCCGGAGGCGCTGGGCCTGGGCATGGAGGGCTACCCCTACCCCGCGCCCGTGCAGTTCCTGCCCGTCACGCTGGAGGGCCAGGACCTGCGCATGGCGTACATGGACGTGAAGCCCACGGCCAACGCCAACGGGCGCACCGTGGTGCTGCTGCACGGGAAGAACTTCTTCGGCGCGTACTGGAAGGACACGATCCGCGTCCTCACCGGCGCGGGCTACCGCGTCGTGGTGCCGGACCAGCTTGGCTTCGGCAAGTCGTCCAAGCCCGCCATCGCGTACAGCTTCCACACGCTGGCGTCGCTGACGAAGCAGGTGCTCGACACGGTGGGCGTGAAGCAGGCCACCGTCGTCGGGCACTCCATGGGAGGCATGCTCGCCACCCGCTTCGCGTTGATGTACCCGGAGACGACGGCGCGGCTGGTGCTGGAGAACCCCATCGGGTTGGAGGACTACCGCGAGAGCGTCCCGTGGAAGTCCACCGAGGACCTCTACCGCGAGAACCTCCAGGCCACGGAAGAGGGCCTGCGCAAGTACCAGCGCGGCTACTACGTGAAGTGGAAGCCCGAGTACGACGAATACGTCCAGGTCCTCTACCGCCAGACGCTCAGCGGCGAGTACCCGCGCATGGCCTGGGTGGCCGCCGCCACGCAGACGATGATCTACGAGCAGCCGGTGGTGCACGAGTTCCCGCTCGTGAAGGTCCCCACGCTGGTCGTCATTGGCCAGGAGGACCGCACGGTGGTGGGCAAGGGCAGCGTGCCGCCCGCGCTGCTCCCGAGGCTGGGCCAGTACCCGGCGCTGGGGAAGAAGACGGCCGCGGCCATCCCGGGCGCGACCCTGGTGGAGCTCCCGGACGTGGGCCACATCCCGCACTTCGAGGCGCCGGAGAAGTGGCACGCCGCCCTGCTGGACTTCCTGCGCAAGGGCGCGAAGTAGCCACGCACGCCCCGCGTCCGCGGGGGGCTGGGAGAGGGTCTTCGCCGCGCCGCCGCGCAAGGGGGGAGCGGGCGGGCTTCGCGCCTTCTTCGACGCGAGCGGAGGTCTGTGACACGCTTTCCCGCCGGGCCGGAGGTCGGCCTCACGGTTCAACGGGGGCGTGATGAAGCTGCTGCTCGGACCCATCCTCTACGCGAAGGCGCAGGCCACGCCCGACCCGAGGTCCCACGATGTGTGGAGCTTCTTCGTCAACCTGTTCCTGGACAGCCCGTCGGCCGCGCGGGCCCCGGCGCTGACGCTGTGTTTCAGGGACGCGAGGGGCCAGCCGGTCAAGGCGCTGAACGGCGAGGAGAAGGCGAGGCCCGCGGCGGACTTCACCGCCCTGCCCGAGGACACACGGGGGGTGGTGTGGCGTTGGGAGGTGGTGCTGCCGCGCACGGAGGCGGCCCAGCGGCTGACCTATCACTTCGAGTCCCCGGACCATCCCGGCGTGCCGGTGACGTTCGAGCGTCCGCCCCCTCGTGGCGACCCGCCCTCGCCGCCGCCGCTCGACCCGTCGGTGCCGCTGGTGGTGTCGGACATCGTCGTGCCCCCCAAGGGCGTGTCGCCGAACATCGCGTTCTTCTCCTGCAATGGCGCCAGCCGTGCGAGTGATTGGAGCGACCTGGAGCAGCCCTTCGCGCTCTGGGACCGGATGCTGAAGCAACACCAGGAGGAGCCGACGGATCCGGACAAGACGCCGGGTCTCCAGCTGCTCGTGGGAGGGGGGGATCAGCTCTACGCGGACTCGCTCCACGGCACGATGGACCTGCTCAACGGGTTCATGAAGCTGCGGCGCTCCGAGCGGTTGAAGGCCCAGGTCCCGGAGGGCCTCCGCGAGAAGCTGCTCACGGAGTATGTATGGCTTTACCGGGAGCGGTGGGGCGGGGACCAGGGCATCGCGGAGCTGCTGAAGCGGGTGCCGGGGCTCTTCATGTGGGACGACCACGACATCTTCGACGGGTGGGGTTCACAGGAGGACCTTCAGGCGTCGCACTGGTACCGGGCCATCTACAGCGCGGCGGCGCGGACGTTCGAGGCCTTCCAGAGAGGCACGCTCGACCAGCCGGGGATGGCGCGCGAGCCGGACGACCTGGGCGTGGTCAAGCCCATGTGGCGCGAGGCCTTGGACGTGGATCCGCGAGGCACCCGGCACTATTTCCAGACGTATTGTTTCTCCACGGCGGACTGCGACCTGGACGTGGTGATGCTGGACCTGCGAAGCGGCAGGACCAGCAGGAAGCTCGACGAGAAGGGCGCGCATCCGCGGACCGAGTTCACGGTGATGAGTCGGCCGCAGTGGGATGCGTTCGACGCCTGGCGGGAGGAGCACCGTCAGCGGCCGGAGAACGGGAAGAAGGCGCGGCACGTGCTGGTGGTGTCGTCGGTGCCGCTGGTGCACCTGCGCTTCGGGCCGGCGATGGAGCGGATGAGCGGGGACCTGCGGGACGACCTGCTGGACCAGTGGGAATCGGCGGTGCACCGCGGCGAGCGCACGCGGTTGTTGATGAACCTGTTCTCGCTGGCGAGGAAGTCCTACTGCGCGGTGACGGTGTTGTCGGGAGACGTGCACGTGGGGGCCAGGGCGCGCGTGCGTTCACGCAACCCGGACCACCTGGTGCCGGCGCTGGGCACGGTGGGGGAGGTGTTCATCGAACAGGCGACGTCCTCGCCCATCGTGCATCCGCCGCCGGGATGGCTGGCCTTCAGGGGGATGCTCGCGATGTCACAGGATGCGCGGGAGGACCTGCCGGGCTTCCTCCAGACGGAGCTCTTGCCGGTGGGCAAGGAGCTGTACCTGCGGGACCGCAACTGGCTGTCCATCCGGTTGGAGCGACCCAAGCACCCCGACACGCCGCCGCGTCCCAAGCTGTGGATCCAGTGGATCGCGGAGAAGCAGCACCTGCCGATGGAGGTGGTGGTGGAGCCGCCCCCCTTCCCGCCGCAGGGGTGAGGTTCAGTGGACGGGAAGCTCACGGAAGGAGATGCCGGTCCATCCCCCCTGCTCCACCGCGTCCTTGAAACGGTCGGTGCCGATGAGGACGGTGCTGTAATTGCCCAGGCGGAACAGGTCCGTGTCCGTGGGCAGTGAGGCGCCATCGAGGATGGGGTCCTCCGGGAGGCGGAGTCCCAGTCGTCCGCAGGTGGCACAGGGGGGCGCCAGGTCGGGCGGGAAGCAATCCGGGTGCAGCAAGCCACGGGGTTCCAACTGGAGTTCGAGGATGTCCGGGGGCGTCTTCTGCCGGAACCGCAACTCCGTCTTGCATCCCAGCAGCCCACGCACTCCGGCGGCCTGGAGGCTGTCGAAGGCGTCGCGGCGCACGAGGATCAACGAGTCCTCCAAGCCGGTGAAGGGCCCGAACTGGCCGGTGGCGCGGCCCACCAACGGACCGAAGGTGGTGCCGGGTGAAAGCCTTGCATCCAGAGGAGCCAGTGGGCGAATCAACTCACGCAGGCGGACGAACTCCGTGAAGGGCTCCGCGCGAGCCTCCTCGAATAGACCGCGTTCAGGGAAATGGGACAGGTCGACGCCTGGATAGTGTTGAGCGGAGATGGACCAGGTGGCCCCACAACCTGGGCAGTCCCTCAGTCCTGGCAGCCCCCATGGGTGCGCGGCATCGAAGTCCCCGCTGAAACGGGCCCTGGCTTCCTTGTCGTTGCGCAATTGGAAGAAACGGGTCACGGGCTGGCGCTCCTCGCGCGAGAGCCGTCAGTTGTACTTCTCGATGGGACCGCCCAGAAGCTGGAATCGGTAGATGAGCTCCCCCGCGTGCTTGAAGATCTCCGGAGGGGTGGCGCCATCGTTCGACGCCTTGAAGTCGCGCCAGGCTTCGTTCCACAGGCCCCCCTTGGGCCCACCACCGTGGATGCGCCGGTGGACATGGACAGGGATGGGGATCGTGTACTGGTGGATGTCGATGCCC